>JAUWJP010000239.1 GCA_030607635.1 Candidatus Aminicenantota bacterium | reverse complement strand
TTTGAGAAATGTCTCATAATCTGGAAGCGCCTGATAATTGGTTACAATATTTTTTTCTTGCAGACGGCGGGCAATTTCCTGGCCGTCGCCGTTGGCTTTGATGCGGATGACAACTTGATGAGTCTCTGTAAACCCATCTTTTTCGTCTCCCTCTACCTGAATTCCCGTGTCTTTTAAAGCCCGGGCAAAAGCTTTGGCGTTGGCTCTGACCTGTTTCTGGTATTATTCTTTAAACTCATTCATTTCATAAGCAGCCATCAAGAGAGCGAGGAGGGTTCCCAAATGATGGGTGCTGGTTGAACCAGGAAAAGCACGGCCTTTGATATCCAGCCATAATTTTCGAAGCGGACTCCCTTTGGGAAAGTTGCCCGCTATTACACCCCGTTGAGGGCCGAAAAAGGTTTTATGAGTGCTTCCGGTTATAACATTTGCTCCTTCGCTTAAGGGTGTCTGAAAAGCACCATATATCCCCAAAACATGAGCCATATCAAACATAATAACGGGCGGCACATCCCAGTCTTTAACAATATCATGAACAAATTTGACGGGTTCCTGGTAAAGAAACATGCTTTTGCCAAACACCATGAGTTCAGGCTTGTGCCGGTCTAAAATTTCTCCGAGTTTGGCAAGGTCAGGCTTATACTGATTTTCGCCTAAAACAGGAAAATTGATGACATTTTCCTTCCCCGTTTCTGGGTCCTCCTCCACAAAGTTGAAAAGGGCTCCCATAGGCTGAGAGCTGAGATGTCCTCCTTTGGTAAGTTCATTATTCATGACTAGCTTCATCTTTCGCATCGGCTGTCCCTGAGGGCGGTCGCGATTGAGAAAGCGAACCATACCTTTGAATACAACTTCGTTGGCCATCTGTCCGCTTATTGTTCGTAATTCCACTTCTGTACAGTCAAAGAAGCACTGGAATTCGCGCCGTGCTTCCTCTTCAACATCCCTTATGAAATCTATTCCCTGGTAAAAATAGATTTCTTCTCCCTTCATAGTCCTGTGTTCAGCATAGCGGCCAGAGGGATCAGATATCTCGCACATCTTCACCAGAGGAGAAGGAGTCGTTTCAGAAGGAATGAGGTTGAAAGATTCCCTCTGCCTCCAATTATTATTCTCTATTATCTTTTGAGATAAATTTTGTATTTTTTCATAAAATGATGACATTGTTCTTACTCCTCTCTGCCTGATTTAAAATTTCTCTCTTCTATATCAAAAATCTTATCGATTATTCTTTGATGCCGTTCACCCTCAAACTCTGTTTCAAGCCATATCCGGACAATGCTGAGGGCCTCATCCAGGGGAACGATCCTCCCTCCTAAAGTAAGGCAGTTTGAATCGTTGTGTCTGCGGCTCATTTCTGCCGAATAATCATCCAAACAGGGAGTTGCTCTTATCCCTTTGTGTTTGTTGGCGACTATAGCCATTCCAAGGCCTGTACCGCAAACAAGGATTGCCCGGTCATACTCACCAGAAGAGACTCTCTTTATGGCTTTCTCCGCATAATCAACATAATCAACCTTTTCATCTGGACCGCAGCCAAAATCCTCGTAATTTATTCCTTTCTCTGAAAGATAGGCAATGATTCCCTTTTTAAGCTCATACCCTGCATGATCCGAGGCTGTGGCAATTTTCACCTATTCCTCCTCTAATTATTGATTTGTCATTATAACAATATTTTAAAGAGTGTTAAACACAAGATTGTCTTGAAAAAAAAGGAATAGGTCGCAGGCTTACTTCTTACAAGTCTTTTGGAGAGTCTTGATTTACATGAAGGAGCTTGATTCATCAAACACACAAATAGATTAGTAAGATCAAAAAGGTGGGCTTGATTAATCAAGCCCCTACAAGATGGGAATTGGGGCCTGGCCCCATTTTATTTTTTTATGAGGGCAGAAGCTTCGGGTAAAACTTCTATAGCTTTTAAAACAACAGCATCGCTTTTCCGGTAAACCTTTACCCCTTCCTCAATGCCCCAGAGTGAAGAAAATATCTCTCTTTCCAGTTCTCTTTTTATTTCTTCTTTGGCCTCTTCAAATTGATCTGAGTCATAATCAATTTTACTTTCTCGAAGATAGTCCTTGAAATCTTCCATTACCAGAGAACCAACGATAAAATCTCTTCCAACAGCTTTTTTTCTTCCAGAATCTTTTACCCGTTTCTGGCTTTCTGGGAGGGGGCTGATTTTTTTCGACAGAGGAGTATTATTGTGTGTGAACTTTTGAGCATAGGAGAAAAATGCTCCCTTAATCAGCAGTTTTGCCGTAATATTCTGAAAAGAGAATTTCACTTCATAATCAGGAGATATTCCTCCCTGGCCCAGGACCTTTCTTCCTCTCGAAGTATACCTCACTTCTCTTTCTGCTTCAGCAATTCTTCTAGTGAACCTATAATCTTCAATGCGAGTATAATCTCTCTGGATTGACCTGCCGCTCGGCGTAAAATATTTTGCAGTCGTCAGGGCAACCGCAGAATTCATGGAAAGGGGATGAACTGTCTGGACCAGCCCTTTTCCAAAGGAGGTTTCACCCACGATCAAACCTCTGTCGTTATCCTTTATGGCTCCGCTTACGATTTCAGGAGCGCTGGCACTTCCTCGATTTATCAGTATTACAAGGGGAATCTTCTCATATTGATTGTTGTATAGAGCCCGGAATTCTCTATTGAATTCCTTGTTCTTCCCTTTCATTGAAACAATAAGAGTGCCTCTTGGTAGAAATTCATCCGAAATCTCTATCGATTGAATAAAAGTGCCGCCACCATTCGTCCTCATATCAAGGATGAGGCCCTTCATTCCTTGCTTGACTAACGACTCCATTTTTTCTTCAAATTCCTTGGTTGTGGTTGCTGAAAAATTTCGGATGAAAATGTATCCAATTTCGCCTTGAAGCAGAAAGGAATAGGGAACGCTGTAAAGAGGTATCTCCTCCCTCACTATGGTCAACTCAAAAGGCTTTTCCATCCCCTCGCGGAAGATCGTTATGTTGACCTTCGTTCCCTTAATGCCCCTTAACTTTAGCATTGCTTCGTAACTCGTTATTGGCTTTGTGCTCTCGCCGTTGATATGAGAAATAATATCTCCGGCCTGAATTCCCAACCTGTATGCAGGCCCTCCCTCGATAGGGGAGATCACAACCAAACGCTGTTCCTGCTTCTGGATTAAGATTCCCAGGCCGTGATATTTCCCCACGTGTTCTTCTCTCAAACGAGAAAAATGACATGGATCAAGAAAATAAGAATGCGGATCCAAAGTCTGAAGCATCCCTTTTATAGAGGAATAGGCAAGCTCCTCCTGGTCAATGTCCCGAAAATAGTTTTCTTCTATGAGGGCAACAATGGAGGATACTTTCTCAAAATGTGTACTCCAGATATCCTCATTCCGAGCAGGAACAAGGACGATCACAAAGATCAAAGCAAATAGTAAAAATATCTTTCTCTTCATTCCTGTTTCAGCCCACTCAAATACTACCAGAGCCTCT
>JAUWJP010000267.1 GCA_030607635.1 Candidatus Aminicenantota bacterium | reverse complement strand
TTTATCCTGTCTCTAGCTGTCACATTTAAAGGATTGAAACATCTCCATCTCGACCTTCCTATAGTAGAGGCTCTTCTTATTTCATTGTGTGTAGGTGCTGGAGGCTTTCTCCTTGGCTCTTTTTTTCTTCGGAGATACAAGGAAAGAGATACAGACCCTTATTATCAGGTTGAAAAGATGGCTAATCCTCTTCAGGTTTTCTCAGCCAGTTTTCAGGCATTTTCTCATGGAGCGAATGATGTGGCTAATGCCATTGGTCCGGTTGCAGCTATTGTGATTGTTATACAAACTCAGAAAGTTGAAATGCAAGTAGCCATCCCGCTTTGGCTGTTGCTCCTTGGTGGTGTAGGATTAGCTTTTGGGATTTATACATGGGGCTACCGTGTTATGGAGACAGTGGGGAAAAAAATAACATCTATAACCCCGACGCGTGGTTTTTCTGCTGAATTTGGGACGGCCACAACAGTTCTTCTTTGTTCTCGGCTCGGCATGCCTGTATCAACCACCCACGTTGCCGTGGGCAATATCATCGGAGTCGGTCTGGCTCGAGGAATTTCAGCCATTAACCTGGATGTGATAAAAAAAATCTTCTCAGCCTGGATTATTTCACTTCCTGCCGCAGGCCTCTTCTCCGTTGCAATTTATCGTATTCTTTCCATTTTATTTGCTTGAATACCCGTAATAAAAAATCCCAGCATTTTGTTTTTCTTTTTATCTGGGCAAAAAGGCAGGTGCGGGCTTAATAAATCAAGTCCCTACAATAAAAAAGTCCGACCGCAATTATTTAAGTTTTGGAAGTCTGACCCCAGGTTTGAGGGTTGTGATGCTCTCGGCCGCTGATTCTATTTTGGTTCGTGAGAAAAAGATCGGAAAATATTTTGACTTGGCCCACATATCAAAAAGGTCAGCATAGTGTGGGCTGTTTGGGTCTCCTGACTGCCCGGGGCTGTTTGTTCCTAAGGAGTTATCCCAATTTCCAAGATCAACGATAATCCGGAAAGAAGCACCAGAAGTCTGGTTATAACCGCTTGAGGTATTATTTACTGTATAGCTATTTCCTCCCCTGGGTAAAGGTCCGACGTCAAGCTCAGCTCGAAGTTCGGGCTTGACAGCGTTGCTGAGCATATGCCGGATTTTGATGTGGTGGAATTTCTCCTGTCCGTACTGCCACTTGCTCGTATCCGAGCCCAGGCGCTTAGCTAGCTCTGAAACTCCTTCCTCAAGGCTCTTGATCAGAAGAGCGTCCCTGGCAGAGGCAGGGTTGGGGCCGAACTGGCTATCTGGAACTTGGAGAAAATCAATCAGTTTTTTAAGAGAACGGCGTGGGAAGACTCTTCTTGCTTCCTCCGGTATAAAAAGGTCCCAAACATTTCTTGAAAGTCGCCTCTCCCAGCTCATGTAGATGGCCGCTTCAACAGAATCCGGGTCCATCACATAATCCCAAGAGAGAAGCATTTTTAGTGCCTTCTGAGTCCTGGTATCAGTTGAACGGAGCTCCTTTAAAAGCGGGACTAATGTTCGGGCTGGAATGGAGAGAAAATCTTGCTGCAGCTCCATCATGTCTGTCATGGCCAGTTTGCGGCCTGAACTAAGAAACTCCTGTATCCGGGAAAAACGGTAAGGATCAGTCCATATAAATCCTATATCGTAGGGATAAGCTGGTGGAATATTATCTTGGTTTGCTGTGGCAAAATAACCTTCAGGCGGGTTGAAAGCGTGGGGTAGGTCTTTTATAGGAAGATAGCCCTTCCATTCATACCGCCCGTCTCCTGGCACTGGAAGGAGCCCGTTCCAGTTTTTTCGAAGGGGCGTGATTCCCACTGCTTGCCATCCTATGTTGTTCTCCGCGTCGGCCCAGACCATGTTTTCTGATGGGGTTCTGGAGAAGCTGCACGCATCTCTGAACTCTTCCCAGTTTCGGGCCTGATCCATTCGCAGACTTGCTAGATACGGTGCTGCTCCAATCTCAAGCCAGGCTGCTCTCAAGGCATAGGCCTTATGGTGATTTTTATCTTCGTAGAGGACCGGACCGTGCCGGGTGAATTTGAGGTCTACAGTAACCGCTGACTTGCCTTTTATTTGGATTTTTTCTTGAATGATCTTCATTTTTTCCCAATTTCCCTGATATCGATACTGGTTGGGATCAGCCGGGTTGGTTTCATAGATGTACAGGTCTTCCTGATCTACGGAAAAAATTGTGAGCCCCCAGGCGCCGTATTCATTGTGGCCGATGGATACACCAGGCAGGGCAGGCTCTCCGCCTCCGCTCACATTCCACCCTGGCGCCACAAGGTGGACCCAATACCTTAGCGAGGGAATTTGTTGACTGCGGTGGGGATCGTTGGCCATCATAGGATAGCCGGAGGAGGTGAGTTTGCCCCTGACTACCCAATTGTTGCTCCCCAAATTCATTTCATGATGCAATTGTGTGGCCAGGGAAGGTGGAACAAAAAGGGGACGCAATAGTTTCTGGTAAGCGTAAAAAGCATTTTTTTCCACTTTTCCAGTCGAAAAGGTTGTGAGACTAAGAGAAGGGGATGGAGATTGATTTATCTTATGAGATGGGTCAAGGATATCCTCGGGTCCGAATTTTACGCGAGCCCTCGAGGCATAATAAAGCTCCAGGATATTGTCTGAGATAAGACCTAGGTCAATCCCTTCGTCTGGTCTGAGTGAAAGATCGCCGGGATGAAGATTGAGCAGGTTCTTTAATTTCTGAGCGCCTAATACATTGACCGATTGAGCAAAGGCAATTTCATAACGTGCGTTCCGGAAGAGTCCGTTATGGCGGGAGACGACGACTTCAGGAGTCCAATGGCCCGGTTTAAGGCCCAAGAGGGGAAACTCAAGAGGAAGGAGGTCTGAATTTTTGTTGGTGATGTCGATATAAGCGTTGATCCCTCTGACGAAGGAAAGGATGACTTCTTCTCCTCGGGGATGGTAATGATTCATCTCCTGCTTCATGTCAACCCGAGCTTTGAGAAGATGCGACCCGATATCACGCTTGAGAGCTTTAGGTCCTTGAATTTCTGCCATGGTTCCTGTTGCCTGCCGCCGCCAAATTTCAAGCTGGAAGAGTCTGTCTCTGGCTA
>JAUWJP010000298.1 GCA_030607635.1 Candidatus Aminicenantota bacterium | reverse complement strand
CTTTTTTTAAAGCAATAGGCAGAAGGATAAACTGGAAAGACATTGAGCTTTTTAATCTTCCCTCCGGGAAGCCTCAGTTAGAGATAAAATCGAAGGAAAGATTTTCCTTTGTCGAAGCCCATGTTTCCATCTCTCACCTAAAAGAATATGCAGTAGCAATGGTTATCCTGGAGGGGGAAAAATAGACTCCTAATCTATATTGCTAAAATCAATCTAACAAGCAGGCTAATTACTATTGCCACGCCTGTGTTTAGTCCCATCGAGAGAAAAGCCACCTTCTTTCCTACTTCTTTCCAAATGATAGCCACAGTAGAAACGCAAGGTATGAAAAAGCTTATGAAAACAGTGAACACGATAAGCTGCTCCCTGGAGATGATGGTCATTAAGTCCTTATAGCTTACGCCTAAAGCCTGAAGCATCATAATCAAAGAGAGTTCTTTTCTTAAAAAACCAAACACAAGAGTCACTCCGAGTTCCTGGGGAAGGCCAAGCCCTTTTTCAACCAGGGGAGAAAGGACGAGGTTTATGAATTTATCAAAATTAAGATACTGAAGCAGCCCCAAAACAACACTACCAGCAATCAGGATAGGCCACGCGAATTTAAGAAAAGACTTAAGCTGAAAATATGTTTTTCTCATCATATTTTTAAGCGACGGCATCTTCAAAGAAGGAATCTCAAGTATCAATCCTGGAGAAGGAGTCTTGAAAAATAAGGTAATCAACCGGCCAAGAACACCCAATAAAAGGATATTGAACAGGTAAAAACCAAGAGCCCAGAAGGGACCCAGGTAAAAGCCAACCAGAGCTAGTATGATCGTTGTCCGGGCAGAACAGGGAATAAATGGGATGAGCAGAGAGGTGACGATTCGATCCCTGCGGGATTCCAAGATCCGGGTTGAAACAATAGCCGGAACGCTGCAGCCAAAACCGAGAATAAAAGGAGAAATAGACTTGCCGTGAAGTCCAATCCGGTGCATAAAAGTATCCATCAGGAAACCTGCTCTTGCCAGGTAGCCCACATCCTCCAAGAAAGACATAAGAAAAAGAAGGGGAATAAAATAAGGCAATACAATGGCCACACCTCCTCCTATCCCTTGAAGGAGACCGTCGACTAAATAAAAAACGACACCTGCACCAAGCTTCAGCGAAAGGAAGTTCCTAAAATTATCCAAGGGACCAAGAAGAAGCTCCTCTAACGGACTTCCGACATTAAAGATAATAAAGAAAAAGCCAAGAAAAACTGCCAGAAGGATAAGATACCCCAAAAAGGGATGCATGATAACATCATCCACTCTATCCAGCATACTGATTCTTTTTCCCCTTACCACACGGCTGCTTTCTTCAAAAATTTTAAAAGCCAGATGATGCCTTTCAGCCGCGATAACTTCATAAGCAGGAGCGTTGTGCCTGGTCTCAAGCTCACTCCTCACTCTATCAAGAACCATCTTAAGAGCAGGATTTATATCCTTGAGCATCTTATCAAAAAGAAGCTTGCTGGAGCTTATCATATTTATAGCTGTGAATCTTTTGTTGCCGACGATAGGAAAATCCTCGGGCAAATGATCTTCCATTTCTTCAATTTTATCTTCCACATCCCGAGACCATTTGATATGGGAGACAGATAATCCTTTCTCCAGGTTTTGGAAGGCGGCATCAAGCAACTCCTTTATCCCCCGACCATGAGAAGCTACCGTTGGAATCACAGGTACTCCGAGAAGTTTCTCGAGTTTTTTGGGATCGATCTCTACACCTTTTTTCTCTGCTAAATCAATCATATTCAAGACAACTATAACAGGATATTCCAATTCGATGAGTTCCAGAGTCAACTCAAGGCTCCGGCCAAGGATAGAGGCATCCACCACATTGAAGATTAAATCCGGCTTTTCCAAGAATAGGTGGGTAAGGACAACTTTTTCAGCCGGATCAGAAGGATTCAGAGAGTAGGTCCCCGGCAGGTCAATGATGTTTAATACTTTTCCTTCGATATTGACCTTACTGTGGGTGTGTTTAACCGTTGTGCCAGGAAAATTGGATGTCTGCGCCTTCAGGCCAGCAATGGCATTAAAAAGTGTACTTTTGCCACAATTTGGCTGTCCTATGAATACGACATCTGGAAATCTATTTTCTTTCGTCAATTAACTCTACTAAAATTTTTTGAGCTATTCCCCGCCCTAAGGCGACAGATGTATCAGAAGTCAAATTTTTTATGAGAACAGGCCCACGAAGAATGCATCGCGAATCCAATTCAATAATATCACTCTTATGAAAACCCAAAGCAAGAAGCCTTCTGCGCACTCCATGGCCACCAAAAACACCTGCAATTCTCAGTGGTGTGTCAGAAGGAGCCTGAATCAAACTGATCATTTTAAATCTACCGCTTTCCTTTCTTTAATTTCTAAATGAGAACCATTCTCAAGATTATTGCAACTGATAATAAACTAAACTGAAGGAAAAATCAATGGAGTGTATGGGTCCATAACCTTATTACCTAACTAAATGTGTCACTAAGGTTGCTGAACCAGTACATGGAGATCAGGGAAAATTAACTTATAAAAGTTTTAAAGGTCT
>JAUWJP010000093.1 GCA_030607635.1 Candidatus Aminicenantota bacterium | reverse complement strand
AGCCACGGCGGCAAATTTTGAGCTCTGCATACTTTAAAGACGATTGGATGCAAAATCTGGTTCCAATTATCTTCCAGAACAAATTGGCAGCGATTTAACCTCATAAGGGTGTCTACAGTGTGGATTACACCATCGCTCGTATCCATGCAGCACCCTGCAAATTTCCTGATTATTTTCCCTTCTTCTATCCTGGCCAGAGGCTGATAGAATAGCTTTGGCAGCTTAGAATCCTGCTTGGTTAATCGCAAAAAAGCAAAGACGCCCCCTAAACCAGCAAGATGCGTAAGATATAATTTATCTCCCGGTTTTGCTCCGATTCTTTTAATGATCGATTTTTTGGGAACAAGTCCTACAGCACACCCAGAGAGAAACAATTCTTTTCCCTGGTTAGTATCGCCGCCCAGAACAAAAGTGTTTAGCCGCTGGCAGGCATCAGAAATCCCTTTTGTCAGCTTTGTCATAAAGGCTTCGTTTAAAGCTGGAGGATAACTAATTGAGATGAGAAGACCCAAGGGCGCTGCTCCGACTGCAGCTAAATCCGAAAAATTTACCATAGCTAGCATCCATCCCATAAGATAACGATCATCGTATAATCCGCTGGTAATCTCCTCAACCAAAGCATCAGTAGTGATTGCTAAATAATTATCACTTCCTCCTCCCATATCGATTAATTCTGCATCTGTTTCATGAATTTCATGTAGTTTATAAGGCGCTTTGAGAAAATTCTTGGCAATTCTATCAATCATTAAATTTTCCAAAATATCTTTCATCATCGGCTTACCTCAAGAGTCCTCGCAAAAATTTGATTGTAGTGTTACCTCCAGCATAGACTTCCCTTTCCAGTTCCAAAAGCTTTGAAGAATCTTGTCTAATCTCAGCTTCTTCCACCTTCGAAGATCTCTTCCATCATTAGAATATCTGTTCAAGAGATTAATCATTGTCTCACACCTGTGTTTTTTCAGGTCTAAATTTTAAAACTAGCTCAAATAAAATATAGAAGACGACGATAAAAACCAGCCAATCGATCTTCAGAGTTATGACAATTGCTGCACAGTAAAGAATAAACGAGCGAACAATATTAACTATCGGACCATGAGCTTTTCTTTCGTCTCGAGTCTGATGTATCTTTATCTGAGCATAAGCATTGATCACCAAGGCAGCAACAAAAATACCAACGCCAAAAATGTTGAGAGTGCCGATTGAATGCATTGCCCAGCCTGTGAGAAAAGTAGCTGAGATAGCGGTAAAATCGCTGTAAACAGCAGCTGGCAGCCACCCAAAAACCACAGGGAAAGTCCTGTATCCAGTCTCCTTATCTGCTGAAATATCCTTGAAATAGCCCATCACTACAAAATTAGCATAGCCAAAAAAAATTGCGAGCACCGCCAAAAGGAAAGCCAAAGAAGGAAAGTCTCCTAAGTTAAGGATTTGCCTGACTTGATACTCTCTATCCACCAGCCTCCCCATAACAGGCAACAAAGCCACTATCCACGAATTCCAAAGCGGCCCTCCCCACCATGTTCTCTTTAATGTCGTATAGGTAAGTAAGCCAACAACTGCCAAAACTCCAAAAACTAAGATTATAGGATTTAGATATGTCAGAATTAATATTGCTAAAGTTAATCCTGCGAGGCTAACACTTAAAACTTGCTTGCGCGAAATTATTCCTTTTATAAGGGGACGATAGGGAGAGGAAAGTGCGTCAGTATCCATTTGAAAACAATCTGTCAGAGCCTGTCCTAGTCCATAGGATAAAAACAGGGGAATAAAACCTAAGACGATCCTGAAAATTCTGAGATCTTCAATGAACGCAAACCCAACCAATCCCGCGGCTCCTGAGACAAAAATGAGATAGGGTCTCATTGTTGACCAAAAAGCTTTCCAAAAAGCTATGCTCAAGATGCTCGCATACCGATTCTTAGCCATGATATGTCCTTAAGGATAGGGATTTATTTTCTGGATTTTCATCATATTCCCCATATCTAAATCTGCTAATTTCCTAAAATATTTTTCATCATTGGCTTATTTTTAAAATCCCCTGAAGCAATTTGATCTTGATTCTTCGCGCTAGATGGATTTCCCCGTCCAGTTCCAAAGGAGTTAGAGAATCCGGTTTAATCTCGATCTCCCTGGCCATCCAAGATCGAGTTTTCGGTAAGCCCGTGAACTTGCCGCGAGTTAAAGAGATAATTGTTTTTAATCTGGCGAGTATTCCCATCCTTTCACAAAGACCAACACCTAAATAATCACTCTGGGAATTGATGTTGAAATCGTAGCAGAAATTACCGCTAACATGAGGATTGATAACTACACTCAAGCTGGTGATTTCTGTAGAAATCTTTTTATTCTCGACTTCAATCTCAGCTGGAACATTTTTGGCAGCAAACAGTGTCTTTAGCGCAGCATACCAGATAGTTCCCATCACCCACTTAGATTTCAGCCATTTTATAACTTTTTCTTTTGAATTAAACAGGTAATTGGCTTTAGCGATGATTCCGATACTGCAATTGATGATAAAATATTTTCTGTTCCATTTCCCGTTCTCATCCTCGAAGTCAACCTGTCCTACGTTATGATCAGCGGTATTTTCACAATCAAGTTTTAACGGAACTTTACCGTTTAGATATTTATCTTCAGAAAGAGGCTTATGAAAATCATTGCTTGAACCTAATCCAATAGCTCCCATAGTCAATTGACTTCTCTCTTCTTTTGTCATCTGCATTATTTGATTTAATAAAAAATTTATTGTCCCATCTCCACCAGCTCCTATTAATACTCGTTCTCCTCTATCAAACTCGCTCGGCAGTTTTTTGCTGAAATCTTCAAAATCGGAAATTAAAGTATAATTTTCTCTAAAATATTTGCCTTCAAGCTCTGGTTTAAGCTCCTCCCATTTTTGTACACCTTTACCACCGTTTGAGTATTTGTTCAAAAGAACAATCATTTTCTTACTCCTTTGTTTTTTTCTTTTTCAATTTATCCATCTTTCATTGATAATTTAGCTCCCCTAAAGGCAAAAGTTGTCAAAAATTTGTTAAGAGATTGTTAAAAGTTTGTTAAAAAAGGCAGGGGTATTGAAAAATGGCCAAAAATGGGGGAAAACTGGGAAAAAACGTGCCAAAAATGGGGACTGTCCCCATTTTACATGAAGAAACTCTATGATTTTAAAAAGTGTTACTTAACCAATGAGCATAAACATTTGTCCCTATTTTCTACCACTATCTGAAGTGAAGGCTGTCTTCATTTTTTTCAGGAAAGCTGGAGTAAAAAAAATATTTTATTTTTGAAACTTGTAGCCAGACCAAGGGACTGTAATTATATGAACAGGTTTGGCCGGATTACTCTCGATTTTCTGTCTCAGGTGATGGATAAAAGTATCGATTGTTCTTGTTGTCGGAAATTTGTCATACCCCCATACTTCATTAAGAATAGTTTCCCGGCTAACAACTTCTCCCTCACAAGAAGTAAGAAGCTTAAGAAGGCCAAATTCCTTAGCAGTAAAGTAGAGCTCTTTCTTTCCCTTAGATGCAATTTGCTTTTTAAAATTTATGTAGACATCACCAAAAGAGTATTCTTCAACTTCTGCTGCTTCGGGTTTAGTGCGGCGAAGCACAGCATTTATCCTGGCCAGAAGTTCCTTTGTCCCTAGAGGCTTAATGAGATAATCGTCCGCTCCAAGCTCTAGACCTAAGACCTTATCAATCTCCTCCTTTTTCTCGCCTGTAAGCATGATAATGGGCGTCATTATCCCTTTTGTTCGAAGCCTTTTGCATATTTCCAACCCACTTAAAGAAGGAAGTGTGAAATCGAGAAGAATCAGGTCAATTTTTTCCTGGCAGGCTAACCGGAATCCTTCTTCTCCGTCGCTGGAATAGACGACATTAAAGTTTTCTGTTTCCAGGAAAGATTTAAGGGTTTCAAGCAAAGCTTTATCATCTTCGACGATTAATATTTTTTTCATGGCTTTGGAAAAACCAGACTAAAAGTGCTGCCTTTATTCGGTTGACTCTCAACCTTAACTTCTCCTTTATGAGCTTCCATGATGTGTTTGACAATTTTTAGTCCCAGTCCTACACCTTTTGGATTATGTCTGCTCGCTTCAGCATGCCGATAAAATCCCTCAAAAATCTTATCTCTCTCTTTGGATGGAATTCCAAGCCCCTTATCTTCAACCTGAATTTCTACCTGTTTTAGCTTTTCGACGACTTGAATCACTATATCCTTTTTATCTGACGAATATTTAATAGCATTATCGATGAGATTGGTCAACGCCTGTTTTACAGCATCCTTGTCTATCTCTAAAAGGAGAGGATTTTCAGGCAAATTTGACTTGAGAACAAATCCATCTGATTCCATTCTGTACAGGAAAAGTTTTACTGTTTCTCTGACAACTGACTGAATCTCCGCATTTTGAAAATTGTAGGTTTTAGCCTGCTGTTCAATTTTTCCAAAATCGAGAATGTTGTGAAGAAATCGGGAAAGACGGCTGCTTTCATCAGCCATAAGGTTTATGAGTTCATCCTGTTTTGCTTTGTCTTTTATCTTTCCTGCCTGAAGCACTTCGGCCAGTCCTCTAATAGAACTCATCGGGGTCCGAAGCTCGTGGGCGACAGAGGAGACAAATTCCGTTTTAAGGCGGTTGAGTTCATCCAATTTTTCTCTCTCCGCTCTTTCTTCAAACACTTCTTCCTGAAGCCTGATCCTCTCCAGGTTTAAAGCCAGTTCTCCCGCCATTGTTAGCAAAAGCTCAAGGTCATCCCGTGTGTACCTTTCACCAGATTTTTTCTTTCCCAGGGATAAATAACCGGCCCGGTCAGCCGTCCTAAAAGAAAGTGGGATAATTAACTCCAAATTCTTTTCTTCAAGGAGGGGCTCTTTCGAAAAATCCATATCTTCTTCCGTGCGGACTGCCTTTTTTTTGGCTAATATTTTTTCCGAATCGAGACTGAGAGAAGACAAAGAAGCAAGGTTCTCTTTTCCATTCTTGGCAATCAACAGCTTCTGTTTTCCGGAAACTAACAAATAGATAAAAACTCCTATATGCTCCAGGGGCAAAGTATTCTTTATTTTTAATAGGAAAAAATCAGTTAGATGGTCACCGATTGCCATCTTATGAGCTCTTTCATTGAAACTGAGAATGCTCTTCCGGTAATCATAGCTCGTGCGGAAAAAAGCTTTATCAACAAATGCTTGAATTTTTTTCCGCGCAGGATTAAAGGCAACAGCTGCCACAAGAGCTCCGATTAAAGAAACGGTTGTTTCTCGGGCAGAAAAGAATTTAGAGAAAATATTACCGAGCAGGTAAACAGAAAAGAGATATATACTGACGGTGAAAGCAGTAAGCATGGAATAGACAATGCTTCGGTTGATAACAAGTTCTATGTTCATCAAATTAAACTTAACAATGGAAAAAGCAAAGGCTATAGGGATGAAGATAAAGAATGCGTTGGACAGTTCCTCTGGCAACAGGGGATTTATTCCTATAGCCAAAGGGAGCTGGTATAAAAGAATAAACGGCACCATGCCGACAAAAAGGCCATAAAAGATCCATTTTATCTGCCCTTTCTCTTCTTCAAGAGAAGCCTTCCTATAGCTAATGATAAGACTTAGAATTGCTGAAAGGACAAACAAAACAAGATAAGCACGAAAGACATAAAAAGTGGATTCATAGATTCTGTGGGCTTCTATCGAAGAATTCAAGCCAGATTGAAGAAATTTTATCTCCAGGATCCCTATAAAAATCAGAGCGGGAGAGTAAATAATGAGCTTGCTTATCTTGAGCCTTATCTTTGAGAATGTAAAAGAAAAATGAAGGAAAAGAGCAGGGGCCAAAGGATAGCAAAAATAATATAAAATCCCGGGGATATACGAGAGCCAGTTTTTTCTCAGGCAGTAAAATCCTCCGCTTATGATGACGGCTGAGGCAAAGGTAAAAGAAGTCCAATAAAAGATGCGCGCTCTTGCATCTTCTGAGCGAAGAAGGAAAACCACGATGGCGATAATGAAGCATAAAATACCTATAAGGAGATATATTAAAGGAAAAAAACTCTGTGAATAGTAGTAAACAAACTTAGCTTCTCTTTCCTCTATCTTGCCGTCAATTTCGATAACGAAAGTTGACTGTTCACCGATGGCTTTCTGGCTCAGAATGAATTCTTCGTCCATTTTTCGTTCAATTCTCGTGTCATCTATCTGAATTAGCTTTGCATCTTCTTTCTGGAAGAGATCCTTTATTTCGGGAGGAAGGCCGGGGCGCTGGAGAAGCAAAGAAAATCCGTAAAGACTTATCAGGATGATGAAAAATCCACCGACCAGTGAAAGCAAAAACGGGAGTTTTTTCATATTTCGCTTTTCCCAAATGCTGGGACAAAATGTAGCACCTTGTTGAGGACAATGTCAAACAGAGTTTTCTGGATGTAAAAAGTTCTTTTTCCGTGGGGTGAAGAGTTCGAGGTCAAGCTTTGATAATTTGAATAAGATTTGGAGATAAATATTTAATATTCTTAGGATAAAATCAATAATAATTCAAGCTATCAAAGTCTGACCACACATACTAGACGCTTGACAAAATGTAGTTACAATAACTATTATTCTGATGTAGTCATTGTAATTACTAATATAAACGCACTATATATTTTCACAATGTCATTGCGAGCCCTGAAAGGGCCTGGCAATCCGCCGTTGCGAGCGCAGCGTGGCAATTTCATCCTCTGAAGACGAGATCGCCACGTCGCTTCGCTCCTCGCGATGACACTGGAATAATTGCGTTTGTATT
>JAUWJP010000231.1 GCA_030607635.1 Candidatus Aminicenantota bacterium | reverse complement strand
TTCTTGTATAGTTGCAGGCATCAAAGACGAAGCCGAAACTGACCTTAGGAATAAGGTTGATATATTTGAATGGGTTGAAGTTGGTGATATTTTAAACCTTATAGCTTTTTTAAAAAAAAATGGAGTCAAAAAAGCTGTGTTCGCTGGGAAAGTCGATCACCGGAAAATTTTTAATAAAGAAAAATTCAATGAGGCTTCCTGGCGTCTTTTGGCTCAAGGCAAAGACAGAGGTCCTGCTGCAATCTTAAAGACCATTATTGATTTTATGGCTAAAGAAGGAATCCAAATCACGGACCCAACTTCATTCGTCGCTTCCTCTTTTTGTCAGGAGGGTGTCCTGACAAAAACAAAGCCTTCGCCAGCTGCGGAAGAGGATATAGAGTTTGGCTTTAAAATTGCTAAAAATATTGCTGACTTAGATATCGGACAGACTGTGATTGTCAAGGATAAGGCTGTTGTTGCCGTGGAAGGAATGGAGGGAACGGACGAGGCAATAAAAAGAGGCGGTCGGTTAGCGGGAGAAGAGACAGTCGTTGTAAAAGTAAGCCGTTCTTTTCAGGATGCAAGAGTGGATTTGCCTGCTGTGGGGCTCAATACTGTAAAAAGTCTTGTCGAGGCGAGAAGCAGAGCTCTTTGTATCGAAGCTCAGAGTATCCCTTTTTTTCAAAAAGAGGAAGCTATCTCATTGGCTGACGCCCACAGAATTTCAATAGTTGTTAAGAAACCGTAAGAGAAAGGAAATAGAGAGAGGCACTTAGATCATTTTTTGGAGAAAGATCGATGGATAAAGTAAGAGTAGGAATAATCGGAGTAGGGTATTTGGGAACCCAGCATGCCAGGATTTTATCTTATCTGGAAGAAGCCGAGCTTAAAGGAGTTGTGGATGTTGATTTTAAGAAAGCAGTTGAGATTGGAAATCGCCATAGAGTTCAGTACTATCAGAACTATGAAGACATGCTGGATGAGATTGATGCAGCTATTGTGGCCACCCCAACATCTGAGCATTTTTCTATTGCCATGAAATTATTGAGCAAAGGGAAGTCTGTTTTGGTTGAAAAGCCCATAACAGAGACAGTAGAACAGGCGGAGAAGTTGGTAGCCAAGGCTGATAAGAACGGAACACTCCTTCAGGTTGGTCATTTAGAGCGATTCAATCCAGCGGTGGAAGCTGTGGAAAACGTAATCTCGGAGCCAAAGTTTATAGAAGCTCAGAGATTGGGATCTTTCTCGGCTCGATCCTTGGATATTGATGTAGTGCTTGACCTTATGATTCATGATTTGGATATCGTTTTGGCTTTGATTAAGGATGATGTGAAAACTATAAGGTCTTCAGGAATACATGTCCTTTCAGAAAAAATTGATATTGCCAATGCCAGGTTAGAATTTAACTCAGGGTGTGTGGCAACCCTTACAGCCAGCCGCGTTCACCAGGGAAAGGTTAGAAAGCTGCGGATATTCGAGCCAACATCTTGTTATTCCATCGATTATATTGACCAGGAAGTTAAAATTTTCCCTTTAAACGGGAAACAGACTGATATTAAAATATTGAAGATAGAGAAGGAAGAGCCTCTTAAAAAGGAACTCAAAAATTTTTTCAGTTGTATCGGAGATGGAAAGGAAGGCAAAGTAAGCGGCAAAGAAGGACTTCGTGCCCTCCAACTTGCCTACAGCGTCCTGCAAGAAGCAGAAACATAAATTAGGCTATTCCTGCTGTTAACAATCAGCTTTCAGCCAAATAAAAAAGAATTATTCACTCATCTTAAACAAAGAATCTTCCAAGCCTGAGTTGAAGGTTACCTCTGTGAGAGTAAGTTTCATGAATTCCTCGTCGTCCTGAAAAATAATTATAGAGTAGGGGATTGTCATCCCGTTGACTTTTTTGAAGTCAGATTCGAAGGTTTCTTGTTCAATCTCAACTCCCATTTGGTTCACAGTAGTAGATTTGGATTTATAGGTAAGATATGTTTTAGGATCAATATAAAGAGTTGCTTTATGGCCGTCGGAAAAAGTTTGCTCTAAAACCAAGTAGTCTTTCTCTTCAATTTTTTCCTTGCCCTTGTAAGCAAAAGCGAGGCCGTATTTTTCAGGATAGAGAAAGGCATCGATCCCTAGGGCCGTCCGCTTCATGTCTTCTGCTTGCCGTTCAGGTATTTCTTCTCTACTTCCAGTCTGAGGATTAACCCACCATGCTGTTTCTCCGTCATATGCTTGAGTTATAATCATTCCCATCACTTCTATATCCATACGTACTTTGTCTGGCTCTTTCTTATACATGGTCATCGACCCGGTCATGCCCATTTGTATCAGCTCTATGTTGCCTGAGGAAGTCATGTCTTTGATATTCTCGAGAGCTTTTTTTCCTCCCTGGGCTTCAACCATTTTTTTCAGTATGTCGGAAGCTTCCTGACTATGTCCGGGAGAAGTCATTAAGCTCAAAAGAAAAAGGCTCAAAATACAAGCGGAAAAGATTTTTTTCATGAATACCTCCTATTTAATGGAAGGTAAATTTTAATAAGAAATTACTAAATAGTAAACATAAATATATTTATTTTTTTATAGACAGGCAATGCACAGTGAATTAGTTTTTGCCTGTGTTTTTTACCTTCCCGGGGCGGCTTCTGCTGAACCAAATGTGGATTCTATTCTGGCTTTCTTCCTCTAAGCGGGCGGTTTCAAACTTGACCCGGGAAAGATATTTACTATGAGCTCTCAGATAAGTCAATCCCTGCTCACAGAGAAAATCAAGCCAGTTCCCGTGGGCTGTTTCATCCATGAGCTCCGGTGTCTCCTCGACAAAGGTTATCTTGCGCCGCGTTGACAATTTGCTCTCGCTGGAAGATCGTCTCTTTATATAAAGATTAACTCCATCGTATAGTTCAAGGTAATTCATATGGGGCTGCCAGCGAGAGGCCCAGCGGTAATAGCGGTCATAAAACTTGTTGTTGGAAGAACTTATTTTTTCATTAGCGTTCATTTCATCTGTGATAAATTTCCTCAGTTCCTCTCCTGCGTCCTTCCATCTTTTGTAAATAGGAAGAGAAAGGCTCCTGTAATAAGAAAACCAGCCGCGAGGAATCCAGTAGTCACGGAAGAGATATGGAGAATAATTGGAGAATTGCTGCACCCATTCATGGGAAGGATAGCCGTGGAGGTTGAGGTAGACATCGGGAAGCCAGCGGTTATAAAGATTGCGCCTTACTTTTGCTTCAGGAAGGAGCGGCTTGGGTGCGTTGACCTGATGGCCGATATCTATGCCAAGAGCACTATATCGCCCAGCATGAAGGCTGTGGAAAGGAGTTAATTTTTGAAGTTCATAGGCCAACTCTGCCCCGTCAGGATTTTCCATCGGATGAATCACATAATTTATCTTTTTTACATATTCCTGGTGTGTTTTATCTTTTGCCAGGAGTTCAGCATATTTTAAGACGTAATTTGTAGAGGAGACTTCTTCAAGTTCCTTATATCGGATTTTTATGGTTATCCTCTCGAGGCTTGGATAACTAAAGGATTGGATGATGCCTTCACTCAATAGGCGTCTGTATGAATCCATAAGATCAATGAGCATCAGATATTCA
>JAUWJP010000149.1 GCA_030607635.1 Candidatus Aminicenantota bacterium | reverse complement strand
TTTCAACAACAGATGAAAGAAGTAAACTGGAAACTGAATACTATTATAGCAACAGTGAACCTATAAGAGTTAAAGAGAAAGCTTTTTCTGAAACAATAAAAAATACATCAGCTCAATTTTGTGAAGTTTATAATGAAGCCCAAATAGCAGAGCAAAGAAGACTAAAGAATATCTGTAGTGCTGGCTATAGGAGGGCTCTTGAATTTTTAATAAAAGATTATTTAATCCATGAAAAAAAAGATGAAAAAGAAGAAATAGAACATAAGAGTTTGTTTGATTGTGTTGAACAATATGTTGATGATTCAAGGATAAAAGAATGTGCTAAAAAAGCAGCATGGCTTAGTGATGGGGAAACTCATTATTATAGAAAATGGGGAGATAAAGATCTAAATGACCTAAAAGTAGTTATTTATTTAACGGTTAACTGGATAGAAAGTGAGAGTCTAGCAAAAAAAATCATAGAAGAGATACCAGAGCCAAAAAAGAGAAAAAAGAAAAAAAATAGAAAAAAGAAAGAAAAGGAAGAAAGCGACCAAGGTAATTAAAAAAAATCTAGTCAGCCAGACAAACAAAATTAACCAGAAGATGAAATTCGCTGTCGTCCTTGTCCGTCCTAAAAATCCAGAAAACATCGGCCTTGTCGCTCGAAACATGAAGAATACAGGGTTTGAGAAATTAAGGCTTGTAGGTGTTAAAAGCATCGATCAGAAATCCTATGTGACTGCTGTTCATGCCCGAGATATATTGGAAAGAGCCAGATTTTGTCCCGATGTGAGCGAAGCCGCCGCCGATCTGGATATAACCTTTGCTTCTACCTCGAAGACAAGGAAAATTTTTTCCTCCGTATCCCTAAAAGATGCCGTGAGAGAAATGTTTCAATTTCCCGCCTCTACAAAGATCGGACTTCTTTTCGGAAGTGAAAGGACAGGTCTGACTTCAGATGAGCTGCACTCCTCAAATTTCAGGTTTATGATTCCCCAGGCTACAAGACAGCCATCTTATAACCTTGCCTCTGCCGTACTCCTGACCTTGTTTCATATATTTGCCCATGATCATTTCAAGGAAGTTGAGACTGTAAGAGAAAAGCCTCTTTCACGAAAGGAACAGGAGGAATTCATCCGTCTTATTCTTCGCAAGTTGGAGCAGAAAAATTTTATTCACAGCACAAACAAGCGCCATATGACAGAAATGATTTATGATCTCTTTGGAAGATTCGCTTTAACATCAAAAGACAGGAAATTGCTGCTTGCTCTTTTTTCAAAAACTGTCAGCCAGTAAAATAATAACCCAGGAGATTACAAACTTTTCAGGGATTAGATTTTTATAGTTTTTATAATTTGAATTTTTATTTATATCTTTCTTAGAAACCTCATGCTTTATCTGATCATATTGAAATATCCTGATCATATAAGTGATAAAAATCTGATGTTACCGGATATCTCACTTTAAAAATTGCTGGAACAATTAATGTTTTGACAATGAGCGAAGATTAAGTTAAAAAAATATTTCCTAGCGAAACGGAAAGGAGAAAAGATATGGATAGAGAAATGAAGATTTCCTTCCCTGGCGGGTTGCGGGTGGATGCTGAATACAAGGGATTTGTCATAAAAACCGATCAGCCAGCGTACTCAGGTGGTGATGGTTCAGCACCTGCTCCCTTTGATTTGTTTTTAGCCTCCATTGCTACTTGCGCTGGTATTTATGTTCTTTTTTTCTGTCAGAGGCGAGAGATTCCTACTGAAAAGGCAGCCGTTGTAATGAAGACGAGAAGGAATCCAGAGACCAAGAGGATCGAAAAGATCTCAATCGAGATTCAACTTCCTCCTGAGTTTCCTGAGAAATATAAAAAAGCTGTGATCAAGGCTGTGGACAGCTGTTCTGTCACAGAGCACATTTTAGATCCGCCAGCTTTTGAAGTTGCAGCCAAGATTGGCAACTAGAATAAATTGCAGGGATTTGGTTTATCTTTTGTAGGGGCTTGATTTATCAAGCCCGGAATTTTAGAAATTCGGATGAGATTGATCTGCGAGAGTAGGGGCAATCCTCAGAGATTATATTGCCCCTTCCTTGTTACAGCTTTTCCTGTCAGTTCGATTGTTTTATCTTGAAACCTGTGGAAGCCAGAGATAATAAAAGCCACTTTTTAAAGAGCGAAGCATATCTTCAAAGTTATTTCTTTCAAAGAGAGAAGGCTTCTCTAATTTTGTGGCATATATATTTGTTTTTCTCTTAGGATAATAAGTATAAGCGATTACTTTTGCATCTTTAATCATGGCAAGAGATAGAGCTTTCTTCAAGGCCGAATCAAAATAGCCAATTTCATCAATCAATTTTAGCGTGTAAGCCTGACTGGCAGTGTAAATACGGCCATCAGCAATTTTTTTTAGCTTCTCAAAGGAAAGCGAATCTTTCCTTTTTTGATAGACCACATCCAGAAACTTGTTGTACAGTTCATCGATGACACCTTGAAAAATCTTTTTCTCTTCTTTGGTTAAATCTCTAAAGACACTTCCTGAATCTTTCATTTCACCTGATTTAATGACATTTACTTTTATTCCGATTTTCGTAAAGAGCTCCTGAAGATTGGGAAAAATTGAAATAACACCGATGCTCCCGGTGATTGTTGAAGGATGGGCAATGACATGGTCACAGGCTGAGGCAACATAATAACCCCCCGAAGTGGCCAGCCCCATCATTAGGCCCACGACAGGGATGCCGGTTTTTTCTTTGAATCTTAAAATTTCGTTGTAAAGAATATCGCTTGCTGTGACTTCCCCTCCCGGAGTATCCAGGCGGAGGATTAATGCTTTAACCCTCTTATCTTCAGAGGCTTTCTCCAGTCTGTAATAAACTCTCGAGAGGATATCTCCTTCTCTTTCGAATAAACCGGGATTAAGGGTGGTACTGATGAGGCCCGTGACATCAAGGATGATGATTTTTTCTTTGGCCGGACTTTTAATAAGGACGACTTCCTGAACTTGCTCTTCTCCTAGAAAATCGAGGTGAATGTGAGGAGCACAACCGGATAACAACAAAGAAATGGAAATGATTAAGACAAGATTCTTTTTCATCTCTCCTCCTGGGCTCTAAGATTCAAGTCTTAAGTAATTATACCATATTACCCAGCCGATTATCTCGATGGCAAGCATCTTTTTGTCCATTATTAGAGATGGGATTTAAAAAGGGGACAGGCTACTTTTTCTGTATGAACTGTTCTCGAGTAGAGACAGTCCTCTTCCTTCCAGAAAAAGTAGCCTGTCCCCTTTTTTCCCGATTAGTTTGGGGCCGATGAGGGGCCTGACGAAGAGGGGAATAAGACTTCGGAATCTTCTGGAAGCAGATGAGTTTCGGGTTTTTGAGGTTTATCCGGGTGGTGCCCAGGATATCTGGAGCATTCCTCGAGTCAAACGTAGTCTTTCAGGATTGAGGGAGGGACTTAGAAAGCTGGGAATATCAGGTCTGAAGAAAGAAAGCTCGGACCATGAGCTGGATGCTGCCACCGGGGCACTGGTAGGCCTCCTTTTCTTGCAGGGAAAAGCCGAGGTGTATGGTGACTTCAAAAGCGGAGCGATCATCATGCCCCCTCAATGATGAATGATGATTACTGTTTATCGTTTCTGGGACCGATTATTTTAAGAGCTCGAGGAAGAACTCTGAATTCAAACCTATCCTTCATTCCCAGAAATTCACCGTTGTACTGGACAGGAAGATTTTTACCCCGAACGACCATTTTTTTTGCTTTAAAATGTTTCTGTGTTTTTTGATATAGACCGAAATAGATGAGAGGAAAAAACAATAAGTATTTTAATCCACTTGTTTCAAACAGAGTAATATCGAGATATCCGTCATCGATTTTGGCTCTGGGAGAAACTTTCCAGCTATAGCCAAAATAGGTCGTTTTCCCAACCACACACTCATAGAGGCTTAGGTTTAATGCTTTTTTATCAAAATGCTCTCCGTTATCGCTAATACCATCGAAAAGCTCTATTTGCTGTTCTGTTTTGGGTAAGGAGGGCATGATCCTTGAGGCTAAGATGTGACCTAAGAAGCCTTGAATTTTATGTTGAAGTTTTTCCTGGGTGACTTTTGCCGTTGCTCCGATACTGGCAATTCCGGTCACTTTTCCTTCGATATCGATAAGATCTATTTCTCTTGTTTCTCCTTCTTTGAGGAGCCGTATGGCCTTTTTTACACTCTTAGGAATGCCCAGGGACTTGCGGAAAGCATTACCGCTTCCAAAAGGTACAATTCCTAAGATGATATCCTTCTCTCTTCGGGCTTCGATGATGCCTTGGATGACATCGGCAACTGTCCCATCTCCACCCACAGCCACTATGATTTTTTGGGTCAGACTTTGTTTCCTGGCTATTTCAATGGTTTCTTCTTTGCTTCCTTGAAAATCAATGATCTGACATGGCAGGTTTTTCAGGAGATAGCCTTTAAGCTTTTTTCTTCTCTGCCATTTTTTGTTTGCTGCTTGTGGGTTGACGATGCAGGAAATTTCTTGCGAGGAAAAAATGTTTTTGTTCATTCTCAGCCTGACTTTGAACTTATAGCATCTCGATATATTTAAGTCAAAAACTAATCGAGTCACTTTTGATAGTAGTTAACCGTTTCTTTGATTCCATTTTCCAGGCTGTATCTGGCGCGGAAACCGAAATCTTTCTCTGCTTTGGATGAAGAGAAAAGCCACGGAGTTTGAGTCATAGCGCGCCAGAGCTTTTGCCCAAAATAGGATTTTATAAGCCCTGTCTTTTTTAACATATCAACGAGCCAGGCTACAAAAGAAATTAATTCCTCAGGAAGAGGAAAAAAGAACGACTCTCCTAAAACAACCTTTTTTACAGTGAGAATGATATTTCGCCAGGAATAGCCGTTTCCGTCTGTTAAATAATAAACCTGGTTTTTAGTTTTTGGCGAGAGAGCTGCCTGGAGTATGCCTTGGATGAGGTCTTTGACATAAATGAGGCTGGTTGTTTCTTTTTTTCCTTTGAGCA
>JAUWJP010000296.1 GCA_030607635.1 Candidatus Aminicenantota bacterium | reverse complement strand
TTTACTACTCCAAAAAACCAAGCTCTAACTTGTTAAATTTTTCAGGGAGAGGACATCCATGTTGACCTGGCACGATTCCTACGATCCGCCCAAGCCATGAATGAGTATAAGCGAGGAACCACTCCCCTCTTCTTAAAAAGCGGATCTTGTATCCGCCGATAGAAATAAATGATCCCTGGAATTGAATCGTGAGGATCAAACCTTCTCTTTTCTCAAGACTTTTCCAGGTAAATCTCCAGTATGATCTCCTTCTTTGATAACTACCCTTCCATTGACAAGAACATACTCAATTCCCTCTGGATATTGATGAGGATCCGTCCAAGTAGCTTTATCAATAACTTTATCTTGATCAAATATGACGATATCAGCAAAATATCCGCTTTTCAGAGCTCCTCTCTTCCCAAAGCCAAATTTTTGAGCAGGTATAGAGGTCATTTTTCTCATCATCTCAGGCAGGGGAACAATTTTTTCTTCTCGAATGTACCTTCCCAATACTCTCGGAAAAGTTCCATAATGCCGTGGATGTGGCTTTCCTCTATGCAAGAGGCCGTAAGGAGCAACAGCCGAGCCATCTGTTCCGACTCCCACAAGCGGATGTGCCAGGATTCTTTTTAAATTCTCTTCTTTCATCATGAAAGTAACCATACCAATCCGGCTTTTTTCTTCTATCAGGAGATCTTTCATGAAATCATAAGGACTTTTTCCTGTTTCTTTAGCTCCTGCCAGAACACTCTTGCCCTCAAATTTTTTGTTTTTCTCGGTCACTACAGATGAAATGACCACTTTGTCCCAGGAGCCCAGTTTCTTTTCCTGCTCGGCGAGATGAGCCCGGAGGCGGCTTTCGAGAGCAGGATCTTTTAACTTAGCCAAAAACTCATCAGTTGTTCCCTGTTTTGCCCAAAGAGGAAAATAAAAGCTGAGCCCGGTTGACCCAGCTATATAAGGATATCTGTCACAGAATATCGAAATACCATTATTCTTTGCCTCTTCAATCTTGGCCAAGGCAGCATCAATCTTATGCCAATTCCGAGGATAAGCAATTTTAAAATGGGATATCTCGACACTTACACTAGTTTTGCGGGCAGCCTCTATTGACTCATCGAGACTCTCGATCAATTCATCTCCTTCATCCCGCATATGAGTGGCATAGACTCCGCCATATCGGGCAACAACACTGCATAATTCGATTATCTCATCAGCTTTAGCATAGCTTCCTGGTGCATACTCAAGACCAGTGGATAATCCTACAGCTCCATGCTCTATGTTCTCGGCCACCATCCTCTTCATCTTTTCAAGCTCTTCCTGGCTTGGCGGGCGATCATTGAATCCCATCGCAGCTCCCCTGATTGCACCCTGCCCGACCAAAGTGGAATAATTCAGAGCTATGCCCTTTTCTTCGAGTCTTGAGAAGAAACCATTAATATCTCTCCAAGTTAAATCAAGCTGGAAAAGTTCTTTTAAATTCTCCTTGGATTCTTCATAAATTTCCTCAGCTACAGGAAAAGGCGAATAACCACAATTTCCGCTGACGAGAGTGGTAATGCCCTGACGGATTGAACTCTCTGCTTTGGGATTGACTAGGAGCCCGACATCAGTGTGCTCATGAGCATCTATAAAACCAGGACAGACAACAAGGTCTTTTGCTTCGATTACAGAATTTCCCCTAACACTCAATATTTGTCCTATCTCTTTGATGTAATTTCCACTGATTCCGATATCAGCTTCAAACGCTTCTCCTCCTGATCCATCTAAGACATAGCCTCCCCTTATGATGAGGTCAAAATCCTTGTTTAAGGTGCATCCTTTAAGCAGGATCCCGCAGCCACCAAGACCGGCTGCTGCAACGAATTTTGATGATTTCTTAAGGAAGTTTCTTCGTGTGATTGTCTTTTTCATCTCTTCTTCTTAATAACAGAAGTGTCTGTAATATATAAAATCAGTAAAAAGATGTCCAGTGGGATCATTATCACCCCACTTTTTCCGGGCTTAGTTACGGTTGGATCTAGCTTAAAAATTGATCTAAAAATAATAAGTAAGAGAGAAGGCTTGCTTTTGTCGAGATAATTGGAAGCTGAGCTTCACTTTCTTAGAATCCCGGTTGCTATCTAGGGCTAATATTTTTTTGGCGACAAAGTAGCCGATAGCTGAGCCTGCCAGAATATCGGATGCCCAATGTTTGTCAAGATGAACCCTTGATAATGCAGCCATGGTTGCCAGACTGTAGGCTAGAATGTCGATATAAACTTTTTTCGATTGATCGGCAATTACAGTTGCCACTGCAAATGCCGAAGAGGCATGACCCGAAGGAAAGGAAGCGAACCTTGACCTCGTAGAAAATGGATGAAAACTGTGACTGGACTCACCCGTCCAGGGCCGAGCTCTCCCTACAAAAGACTTTAAACCCCTGACAATTATCCCTGTTGTCAAACAGCTTTCCAGGCTCAACAAAGCTGTCTTCCTCAGGCTGTTGTTATCAGAAACCTCACCGGAAACATATAAAGCTGTCACCAAACCTAATAAAACGATTCCGTTGCCAAGATGATCAATAGTTTTAAAACTATCTTCTGATAATGAACTGCGATTATCCCG
>JAUWJP010000288.1 GCA_030607635.1 Candidatus Aminicenantota bacterium | reverse complement strand
GATCTTTCTCCTATGGCGCAGATGGCACTCGTGCCCACGGGGGAAGGGGAGGCTTTTTATAAAGGAGAGCGGCTGCCTGGGAAGGAAGCGATGGACAGAGCTGGTGTTCCGGTTATCGTCTATGAAGCCCGCGACGGTTTAGCCACGATTAACGGTGCCAACGTCATCGTCGGCCTGGGAATTCTAGAGATATACGATGCAGAACGCTGGATAAAAAACTCTGAGATTGCTGCGGCCATGACTTTAGAAGTCCTCAACGCCAACATGATGGCTTATGATGAGAGGCTGCATAAAGTTCGCGGATATCCTGGAGCGCTGGAAGCAAGCGGAAACATTAGACAAATAACAGAAGGCAGTAAGCTTTTAGCTCAGAAAGGTAAAAAAGTCCAGGATTCTTACAGTTTGCGGAGCACCCCTCAGGTGATGGGTGCAGCCCGGGATGCTCTCAAGTGGGCCCGCTACATGCTCGAGACCGAGCTTAACGGTGTTGCTGATAATCCAACTTTCTTTCCTGATGATGACTTGGTCCTTACAGGAGCCAATTTTCAGGGGACTCCCATGGCTTTTGGCCTTGAACTTTTGGGAATAGCAATCACCACAGTCTGTGTTCTATCTGAGAGGAGGACAAACAGGCTGATGAATCCCCATTTGAGTATGGGGTTGCCAGCATTTTTAACCAAAGGAGCCGGGATGTTTTCGGGTCTGATGCTTTCCCAGTATACGGCAGGTGCACTCGTCTGTGAAAACAGAATACTTTCTAACCCGGCTGCGACGGGTTCCATTCCTGCTGCAGCCGACCAGGAAGATTTTGTCAGCATGGGAATGACCACAGCTCTAAAAACTCAACAGATTATCGACAATGCTCAGGCAGTGCTTGCTGTGGAATTAATGGCCGGTGCCCAGGCCGTAGATTTTCGAAAGCCTATCAAAGCGGGCAAAGGAGTTCAGGCGGCTGCTCGCATTATCCGCAAGTATGTCGATCACCTTGAGGAAGATCGTCCTCTCTATGATGATATCAACAAGCTCAAGGAGGTTGTGGAATCCGGGGAGATTTTAGAGGCAGTCGAGAAAGCAATCGGATCATTAAAATAAAGTAAGATCCTTTCCGTATTGATCACATGTCGGGGGATAATAAATAAGAAAGCCAAGGATTTCTCCTTGGCTTCTTAAAGATGGACTTTTTTTAGACTAAAATGTAAGCCTGAAACCGGCCATTAATTTATGGTGTTCTTTGAATGATAAATCCGTAACAGGTCCCGCTGCTTCAAAAAGGATAGAGAATTTAGTTTTAGAAATACTAAACATGTCGATCCCGATATTAGCTATGGCTTCACCATATGATTTTGGCAATGTTTCTTTGTGTTTTGTCGTGACACCAGCACCAGCTCCGATGAAAACAGGGCCAACGTGTAAATTGAGGAGCAGGCTGCCGTTGTAGAATGACTTCCAGGGTGCGCTTTCAGTAGTATAGCCTCCTCCTCCTGAGATAATGATATCTAATGCGCCGGGAAGGATCTGATAGACTATGCCCAGTCGTCCTGCCATATACGAAGAATATGATGTACCTTGTCCTCGGGCAGCCAGAGCACCTGCTTCCAGCAGGATGAAAAGTCTCTTTTTGCCTCCCCTGGCAACTACCTCAACGAGGGCTGGTTCGGACACTGCGCCATAATCATCCGTGCCGATAGCTGTTACAGTATATACGCCTTTATCTTCAAATACTTTTTCCCAGGAAAAAGGCATTTCATTATCCGTAAATCTATCGACTAAGTTTCCTTCCTTATCGGTGATCTCAAAGTCTACCCTGATAACCTGCCCATCGGGGTCAGTAGAACCGGTAGCATCCAAAGTGATAGGTTTTAGGATTCTATTTTTACATGGGCTGCACTCCAATCTGCTGACAGGAGGCGAATTGATGTATGTTCTTGCTTCACAGAGATTTTCAGACGGCTTATCCTCTGTGCTGAAAGCTTTTCCCTTAAAAAAATACTCTCCTGGTTTATCAAATCTTGTCTCCCATTTGGAAGAATCTGCAGTTAGCTTCCGGGAGGTGATTTTGATTCCCTCTTTGTCAAAAACCTCTACTTCCATGGACTTGGTATTCTTAGAGCTGCTCATATCCACAAATATCGGATCATTCACGTTAGCCTTTACAGGATTGACCTTTATATCGCAAATTGCATCTTCTATTTCTACTTTTTCTTCAATAACCTTTTCTTCTTCTGGCCAGAATAATATTCTCAATCCATTCTCAATATCCTCGATTTTATAAGGGGGAATTTGATCGATCATATCAAAAACAACTCTGGCTATACCAGGCTTAAACATACCTGTTCTGATTCCACGGCCTCCAAGAGCATTAACCCTGAGGAAACGAGGTGCCTTAATACTTCTTGTGTCAAAACAGTCGATGACAACTCGATTAGGTCCAGACAGTTCAAACTGGCGGTAGTAAGAGAAAAAGCTTAAAAGTACCCTAACTTCAAGAGTTTTTTCAGCCTTAGAAATAACAATTTTTTCTATACTGCCTCTCTGTTGGGAAAAAGAAAATGTGGCAAGAAGAATAATAAACATAAATAAAAAAGGGAAAAGAGAGAAATTTTTCCTAATCATCAGTAGCCTCCCTAATTGATTTTGGATGAATCACTGTTTGAATAACTCGTAACACAAAAAACCATGAATTTCAAACAAAATTAATTCCATCTAAAAATATGGAAGTGCCTTGAATTGACGAAAATCGACATAAATTCAAAG
>JAUWJP010000232.1 GCA_030607635.1 Candidatus Aminicenantota bacterium | reverse complement strand
GTCCATCCTATTGTTCCTGTTATGCTCGGTAAATTTGAAAATGATGCCAAGCTTTCTCAAGATATGGCCCGAGATCTCCTTGAAGATGGAATTTATGTCATTGGATTTTACTATCCTGTTGTCCCTCGAGGTCAGGCCAGAATAAGAGTCCAGCTCTCAGCAGCTCATGAAAAACGCCACCTGGATAAAGCCATAGAAGCTTTCACCAAAGTCGGAAAGAAATATAACGTTATTCCTTAGTGGGGTGATGGGGTCAGGTGATGGGGTCAGTCTGGCTCTTTTATCTTTTCCATAGTAATCCCGGTGTAGCCATAAAACAAAGAAACGAGGGGATTCAATAGATTCAGAAAGGCATAAGGAAGATAGAGAAGAGGATTTACTCCTAAGGTCGCATGCATAAAAGCACCACAGCTATTCCAGGGAATGAGAGGAGAAGTTAGAGTTCCTGCATCTTCTAAACAGCGAGAAAGATTTTTAGGATGAAGGCCTCGCTCGTCAAATGCATTTTTGTACATCCTTCCTGGAATAACAATCGCTATGTACTGGTCTGAGGCAATTGCATTCAGCCCGATGCAGCTGAAAATAGTAGTTGCCACAAGTGACCCTGTTCTCTTTACTCTTTTAAGGAGGGCTCTGGCTAAAGCCTCTAACATCCCTGTTTTCTCCATTATGCCACCAAAGGAAAGGGCACAGATTATCAAGGCTACTGTTGGCATCATACTCTCAAGACCGCCTCTGGTCAACAAGTCATCCACCATCTTTACTCCTGACTGAGAAACATACCCGGATTGAGCAGCTTGGATTACTTCGGCTAAAGGCTTTGATTGCGCGATCATAGCAAAAATTCCACCCAAGGCAGTTCCTCCCAACAGGGCAGGTAAAGGAGGAATCTTTTTTACTACCATCACTATAACCAAAAGGGGAGGAAGCAAAAGAATGGGGTGAATGAAAAAATTTGATTTGATGGTAGAAAGAATTACCTCGATATTTTCTGCCCTCATACCCTCTCCCGAAAATCTAGTTCCGAGCAATCCAAATAGAATAATTGAAATAATATATCCTGGACCAGTAGTGTAGACCATGTGCCTTATATGGGAAAACAGATCCGTTCCTGCCACAGCAGGAGCGAGATTGGTTGTATCTGAGAGAGGGGACATTTTATCACCAAAGTAAGCTCCTGAAATAATTGCTCCGGCTACCATAGCAACCGGAACTCCCAGGCCTTGACCCACACCGACTAGAGCAACTCCGACTGTTCCAGCTGTCGACCAAGAAGATCCTGTTCCCAGAGAAACGATTGAACAGATGATAAGAGTAGCTACAAGAAAAATTCCTGGAGAGAGAACCTTTAAGCCATAATAAATCATTGATGGGACAATTCCTCCCATAATCCAGGTGCCGATCATCGTGCCGACAACCATCAGAATCAGAATTGCGCCCATGGCCAGCATAATCCCATGAACCATTCCCTCCTGAATTTCTTTCCAGGGATGTTTTAAGATAACGGCAACGCAGGCAGCAACAGCAGCAGCACTGATCAGTGGGATGTGAGGTGGTTGTTTGAAAACACCGATTGTCAAGGCTAAAACAACGATTAAAAAAACAACAGGAATAAGGGCAATTCCTAACCTTATTCTCTTCTTTTTTTCTGTCATGCCTTAATACTCAAAAATTAAGTTAAGAAATTTTAAGCGAAAAGACAGCAAAAAGCAAGTAGCTGGGGTCAGATGTAAGCATCTCCATTTCCGTGATAACTGGTTGCTATGTTCAGGACAAAGGTTTTGGAGATGCTTCCGGATCAGATCTTGCCATTGAGAAGAGAAAATTTGCTACCCTCGATTATCTTAGCTTCCCCATGATAGGGCCTGATCCCGAAGAGACGAGTTACTGGAGGATATTATTTCAAGAGATCATCCCGCGTAAGAAGGGAAATAAACTCGTAACCTTTCTCTTCCAAGTTTTCCCTCCCTCCTTCAAGACGATCAACTAAAGTCAAAGTCAAAACTACCTTCCCTCCTTCTTCTTCCACTGCTTGACATGCTTTTAGTGTTGATCCTCCGCTTGTCACCACATCATCAACCACAGCCACCTTCCAGCCTTTTTCAAAAGGGCCTTCTATCATTTTTCGCTCCCCGTGTTTTTTTGGCTCTTTACGAACGATAAAGGCGGGCAAAGGCCTTTCTGTCTCAGCACTCAGTACAGCAACAGCGCTGACAATAGGATCTGCTCCCAAAGTGTAACCGCCGATAGCGTCTATATCAAAAGGTTTGAGTATATCCAGAATCATCCGCGCGGTAAGAACGGCTCCCTTTGGATCAAGAGTTGTCATTTTGGCATCGATATAATAATTACTCGTCCTTCCAGAAGTAAGGACCCGCACAACACCTGTTGTTAACGACTTATCTTTGACCAATTCAATAAGATCTTCTTTCAAATTTTTTTTATCCAATCGTTTACTCCTCATCCCAGACTAATATTTTTTGCTTATTTTAATACCACGATAATACTTTTTCAATATCTCCTTATAACCAGCTCCAGCCTGCGCCATTCCAAAAGCTCCTACCTGACAGAGGCCAACTCCGTGTCCAAATCCTCTTCCATAAAATGTGAAATGCGTGATACGGCCTTCCGTATCATATTCTCTGTCTATTACAAAAAGTGTTTCCTTGAGGCCCAAAACTCTCCGAATTCTTAAGCCTTTGACAACAGTCTGAGCCTCACCGCCCTTGATTAAAACCTCAACAACTCTCTGGGACTTTCCTCTCCTTTGAGGAATAATATCCTCAAGCTCGCCCACCGGATAATACTGATTTATCCTTTTCTCCAATGCCTCATGTGATATTCTTAACTCCCAGCGGTTGAAGGGCGCACTCCTGTCCATGATATTTGTGTGAGAAGGATAGATAACTTCCAACAACCGAGCCTCTCCATCCCTTTCTATTATCCTTACCTCATCCCCTGCCAGGATATAAACATGAGAAGCAAAAAAGTAATCGCTTCCGTCATTTCTCAATATAAAAAGGTCGGGGGAGAGTATGAATTGTTTCTTTTCTTTCTCCTCCTCTAATTCAATCGTATCTTTGTTGAGCGATTTGAAAGTTCCCTGGTGAGCTATATCTTGATAATTCCGGATGACCTTCCCCAGGCAAAAAGCCAGCTCTCCTCTTGAAAGGAGTCTTCCCAAATTTAGGATTGCCTCCGAGGACGGGAATATCCCTGCCTGAATGAGATAAGCCAGACTATCTCTTTCCTTGCTTTTTAGGTTTTTAAAATCTTTCATGATGTAATCTTTTTCTGTGTCGTGCAGCAAATTTTCCACCCTGTTATGCCAATCAAAGGTATCAATAATAAGATTTCCAAGAGTTACAAAATTCAAGGGAGAAGCTTCTAGAGTGAACTTTTCATTCGTTCTTCCCAGTAAATCCAGGGCATTCCTGATCCAGCTTGTCGCCTCTGTGAAGGAACCCTCCTCTCTGTAATAATCAGGATTTATTTCTGGAGGAATCACTTTTAAACTTATGAGCAAGGCAATTTCTGGACTGATATTTTTTCCGCTCATATGAATAGGCTCTAT
>JAUWJP010000209.1 GCA_030607635.1 Candidatus Aminicenantota bacterium | reverse complement strand
TTTAAGGTTGTTCAAAAGAAAACAGGCTTTGGCAGGGATATCCGGCGAAATAAACAAATCAAAATCACTAAAGGAAAAAGAATAAAATTCAGACCTGGTCAGGATTTGAAGAATATAAAATAGAAAAAAGTTGAGCCGGGAGCTAAAGAGATTACTTCCTCAGAAGAGAAGAGGTTGCCGAGAATCCTCCATTTGATTGCTTATTATCTTTTCAAATTTGGATTTGTTTTTAACACTCTCTTCTTTAAGGCAGCGAAAGAGTTATGAGCAAGTATAAAGTCAAGCCTCTCTCTCCAGGAGGGCTGAAAACTTATTCTCTTCAATCAAGAAAAGACAAGGTAAATATCAACAATTTTGCTCAAATCCTGGGCACAGAGAAAAGTTTTACTCGCTTCGTCCGAAGCCTTCCTAATATCTTAGCTGGAAGCGACTTTAAAGAATTCATTTCTGTAATGGGAAAGGCAAAAAAGAGGAATAGAGCAATAATTTTTGGTTTGGGAGCTCACGTGATTAAAGTAGGATTGAGTCCGATTATTATCGACTTGATGAAGGAGGGATGGATCACAGCCTTAGCTCTTAACGGAGCTGGAATCATCCATGATTTTGAGATTGCCTTTACTGGCCAGACTTCAGAAGATGTGCAGCTTCAGATTAAAAATGGTCATTTTGGCATGGCCCAAGAAACAGGCCAAATGTTGAACGAAGCCATAAATTTAGGAGAAGAGAAAGGCCTTGGTTTGGGTGAGGCTGTTGGAGAGATGATAGCAACTTCTGATTTCCCTCATAAGGACATGAGCCTTTTATCAGCTGCATATAACCTGAACATTCCGGTGACAGTCCACGTTGCGATAGGAACGGATATAATTCATTTTCATCCAGAGGTAAAAGGGGAAGCCATAGGAAACGCCTCTTTAAAAGACTTTTTCCTTTTTTGTTCTTTATTGGAAAAGCTTGAAGATGGAGGAGTTTTTGTCAATATAGGTTCAGCAGTTATTTTGCCCGAAGTTTTTCTTAAAGCTTTATCTTTTGTCAGGAACAAGGGATGGCTACTTGAAAACTTTTCTACTGCTGTTTTTGATTTTATTCACCATTACCGACCTTATGAAAATGTGGTTAAGAGGCCACATGGGAAAAAAGGGAGAGGATTTTATTTTATCGGCCATCATGAGATCATGATCCCACTCCTGGCCGTCTCACTTAAATCATCAGACCCTAAAGCGTAAAGCTACCATTCAAGAAAGGCTCAGGCTATATGGCTCTAAAACACGTTGCTTTTGCCCCAGAATAAATGGGGCCAAATAAATGGGGCCTGGCCCCATTTATTCTCAAGGCTTCGCTCTCCTCTCCTCAGGAGAGGAACCATGCCCGCTCAGCCTTTCTCACGGTTTTTCGCCATACAGCCTTCACCAAGCACCGGGAAAGAACCATTCAAGATTCATATTTGGCGGTTGCATCCTTCATTTCATAGTCAATCATCAAATTCCTGTATACCCGTTCTGTTTGTTCGACTGTACTCTGAAGCGAACTGGAAGTATCAATGATGTAGTCTGCGTATTTCAATTTTTCTTGGGGCTGCATCTGGCTTTTTATTATCTTCATGGTTTGCTTTCGACTGATTCCGTCCCTTTCCATCAATCTTTTTTTTTGGACTTCTTTCTTGCAATAAGTCATGACAATTTTATCGAAGAAACCGGCAAAACCAGCTTCAATTGTTAAAGCAGCCTCGGAGATAAAGATATTATAATGTCCTTCTTTTTCAAGACGACTGCTAACCTCTTTTTTCTTTTCTAAGACAAGAGGATGTATGAGTTCATTGAGGAAGCGTCGTTCTTTCTCATCGGAGAAAATGATTTTTCCCAATCGGGATCGATTTATTGTTTTATCTTCATTCAGGATTTTTTTACCAAAGTGAGCGACAATCTTTTTCCATGTAGGTTTTTCAGGCTCCATGAGATCGTGGGCAATTTTATCTGCATGATGAATGTAACACCCCAGCTCTTCCAAGACTTCAGCAACTACAGATTTTCCAGAAGCGATTCCTCCTGTTAAGGCTACAATCAACATGGTGAAGACTCCAAGTCTATTTTATAGAAAAAAACTTTTGGAATCAAAACCTATACCTCGAATATAACAATCAGTTATCAAAGATTCGAAAATAATTCCACCTGCATGAGGAAAGAAGAGTGTAAAAGGAGGGTGATTATCATTGTTTGATTATGGTGGTTGAGTTGAGGGCTTTAAATTTTATGACTTGTTTTTATTTTTTTCTAAGTTTTTCGGCATGATTTTATATTTTTTGTGGAAGCGGAGGGCTACACCTTGTTTTTTTGTTTTTTTATCGAGTTCTTCGAGGCGAACGGTAAGACCTCCAAGACTAAGTTTTAGTTTTTTGCCCCCCCCTAGCTCCTTGGGCATATCTATCACAAGGTTGAGTTTTGAACCAATAATCACGCCTGAGTCTAGACTGAAGTAGACTCCCTTAGAACTTATATTTTCAATTTTTGTGCTCTCTTTGAATATTTTTCCCTGAGGAAGCTTCCCCTCAATTTTTACTGGAAGCGGGAGATCAAATCGCCACTCTCTGCGACGGTTGATCTCAACACTTGCAGCATCTCTAACTTTTTTTGAGGTTTTTTTGGGTGCCGTTTTTTTAGGTGAGGTTTTTTTGGGTGCCGTTTTTTTTGATGTTGATTTTTTTGTCATGTTTTCCTCTTAATTATCTTCAATAAGTTAAAAAAGCGCAGAATTAATAGCATACAATGCAAGTTGAAGTCTGCTATGAGTGTTAAGCTTGGCGTATATGCTTTTGATGTGGGATCGGACTGTATTCTTGCTTATAAAAAGCGCCCCAGCAATCTCATCATTGCTTTTCCCTTTCCCGATGAGTCTTAGAACTTGAAATTCAGTAGGGGTGAGTTGGTCAAGTGTCTTTTCTTTAAGATCTCTTCCAACCACAGAAATAATCCTGTCCATGATGCTGCTCATCTTATCTCGAGGAAGCCAGATTTCTCCTTTATTAATTATTCTTATAGCATTTTCTAGTTGATCTGAAGGGTCATTCAAGTCAAAATATCCCCTCACTCCTGCATTCATGAGCCCCACTACTTCTTCATGGGAAGGGATGTTTCCTAGAAGCAACAACTTGGATTTAGGTTTGGCATCTGAAATTTCTATGATGGCTTTGCAGATTTCTCGAATATTAGGCAAAGGCTCAGAATTTGTAAAAAGGATAACTTGAGGTCTGAGTTCTTTTATAGATTCTAAAAAAGATTCAATTGTGCTTTTCTCGATATTGATAATTTCCATGTCGGGGGCGACATTAATAGCTTTTAAAATTCCTGAGAGGATTAAATCTGATGTACAATAGAGAAGAACATTGATTTTTTTCTCCTCTTCAGCTTGAGGTGTTTTTATCTCCGCTGGAGCGGGAGCGGCTTTTATGATGGGCTGCGGGGCTTTTTTTGCTGACTTTGATGTTTTTATGGCAGGCTTCTTTATAGATTTAGGATTTTTCATGATTTTCTCGTTTATTTTAAATATGTTATAAAAACAATAATCTATTGTCAAGAATTGGTTAGTTGGTTTTATGATAAAAATGGGCAAAGCGACAGGGTCTGACGGGGTAAGACTTTTATAACTTTTATTATTTAGCCTGGATTATTCACGGATCGAGTTTGCCAGATTGCCACGCTCCGCTCGCGATGACAATTTTATAATAGCCAAGGTCGTCAAATCGGCCCGCCCGAAGGGTAAATTAGGTTAATTGAAGGAGGAGATTATGCGTACACGAATTATCTCATTACTGGTAGTTGCATCTATTTTTATTTTCGGATGT
>JAUWJP010000004.1 GCA_030607635.1 Candidatus Aminicenantota bacterium | reverse complement strand
TAATAAAGGATCGTGATAATCATTCGAAAATACCCTCCCCAAAAATGTCCAGTTGTATCGATTTTTTTGATTTTAAATTCTTGATCATTTTTTCACCAGCCAAAATCTATATTCTCATGAATGAGCTGAAATCTTCATTTTTACAATAAGGTAAAGAAAGCTAATTTTTTGCTGAAAACAACCATCAGTGTTCCCACAACCATGATGATCGCAGCCGGAATAATGCAGTATTTCAAAAGCTGAGAGTACGGTTCCTTCATTCCAACGGTATTCACAGTCAGGCGTCCGATTATCGCTGTGGGAGGAAGGGCGTCGCCCAGAGGCCAGATGACACTCATTCCCGCCAGAGCAATGATTGGATTGAGCCCGATTGTGTTAAAAAGTAAAACAAGAGGAACGCCCAGAACCGGGGCAGCTCCCCACATTAGCACAGCCTCTGAAACAGGAAGAACAAGGCAGAGAGTGATAAAAACTGCAACGAGCGGAAGGGTAACTATAGTAATGGCTATAAGTCCCCGGACTCCGGTGAGCGTCATAATCTGGACCAGGATTCCGACACAGGTTAAAGTCCCGATCAAAGGCAGAAGTTGGTGGACAGTGTTTCTTGAGATCTTGAGAAAATTTATTTTCACGGGAGAAAGCAACAGGCTAATAAAAGCGGCTGCCATAAACATCATCGGCAACCCCACTACAGGAAGCGAATGAGGCCAGATTCTTCCTGCAAGCACCAAGAAGAGAAAAGCAAGAAAGGGGAGCGAGACTCGAATCCAGCTCATCTTTTGAGGTGCTTCGGGAAGCTCTTTAAGTGCTTTTTCCAGATTCACAGGTTTTCCCCGCCAGCCCAGGATAAATATTGTAATCAGAGAAAGAAGCAGGCAAGGAAGGAGCAAAGGTAGGAAGAAGCCCAGATAGGGCATATTGACTCCTGCTGCGGTGAGCATCGCCCATAAACTTACCGGAGGAGCGGCTGCACTAAGACCGGCCAGGATAAAAATAATAGCAGCCGTTTTCGGTTTAGAGATTCCCATGTAGCCTAAGACAATGGCTATCATGCCTCCGGTTATCAATACTGTTACGCTTCCCGCACCCGTTAAAGCGCCGGGGAGCAGCAAGAGAAAAGTAAGCAGGACAAAAAGAATAGATTTTCTGCGAAAAAATTTCCTGAGGATTCCTCTTATGACAAAAACGACACCTCCAGATTCTTTAAGGATATTCATGAAGAGGGTGGCTGTGATGAAAATGAGAATGATATCCAGGTAGGTAAAAGCTCCTTCAACGATGTGCCTGGCTGGGATTCCAACTCCGCCAGCAAGCCCTCCAGTCAGAGCAGCCGCGAACATGGAGATCTCTGTCGAAACTTTTAAAACCTTGGCGACGATATAAGTCACCACCATTACGGCCAGGATTATTTGGGTAGAAGTAAAAATGCTCACGCGCTACAGCTCTTTCACAAAGAAAATTTTTGGGCTAGTCCAAATATAACGTGATCATATGTTATTGCGAACGACTTAAGTGGAAAAATAAGTAAAAAAAAAGTAAAAAAAATGGGGCCAGGCCCCATTTCTCCAACGCTCAATTCCATGACAATTTAAACTAAATAATTTTCGAACGAGCTCTATTTTTTAAAGAGATTCTTGAATTCAGATAGAAGATCTAATATCTTTTCTGCCTCGATCATTGGAATGTTTTTCTCATTGGCGATTGTGGTAAAGCGTCCGTCTGCATTTCCTTCCTTTATTATAACCAGAAGGTCAGATTTAGGAGCAACAGCGTCAATGCTTAGCTCGTCTGTGTTGTCGCCCACGGCAGCGCCCTGGGCTCTTCTTTTCATACCCTCGATGTGGGCTCCGATGATGGTGATACCCTGACGGTGTGCTTCCTCAATCAACTTCGAAGTCCTGGCCAATTCATCATCTATGGATATTCCAGCAGCTCCCATTCCTTTAAGACTTGCTCCCATGACGATGATGAGGGATTTGTAAGGTGTGTCTGCCTCCTTCATTGCTTTTAGATCCTCAGCAGTAGCTGATTCAATAACCTCATAAGCTTTAGGCTCATACTCAAGTTTCAACCTCATAAATACTACTTTGAGCATTATAGGACCAGGACTCTGTCCACAAGAAGTGATGAGTACAGGAAGCCTGACGTCGGGTATTTCAGGCTGGCTTTCTGAAATAGAATCTGATGTGCAAATAAAAAGAGTGAAAGCCAGGAATAAAGTGAATAGCTTATAAATTCTTTTCATAACTTGCCTCTTAAAGAAAGTATTGCTGATATCATCTCGCTCTATTTTAGTTAAGTCTTTAGACGCCGTCAACTTTTTCCCGATTTTCCCCTCAACCTCCCCTCCTTTTAATCTCATGTGGGGGCTTGATTCATCAAACGTATCTTTTAATCTTATATAGGGGTTTGATCCATTAAACCCACTCTTCCTCTCATGTAGGGGCTTGATTTATCAAGCCCACCTTTTTTTCTAAATGAAGGGATTTGATTAATCAAACCCATCTATTCGCCATTCTGCCTATTCTGAAGGAGTTTCCTTAATGTCCTGCAGTTCTCGACTGCATAAGCATGATAGTCATTGTTGAAATAAACAAAGCATTCATTTACGTTTGTATTTCTTATGGTTTCAGCCCATTTTTCTAATTCTTCTTCTGAATAGCTGTATTTGTACCCGCCCGTAAGACCGTGAAAGCGGAAATAAGCACTCTCTGCTGTTTCGACCACAGTTTTCGGCACTTTTGCCGAAGAGACAGCACAGAATATTACATTATAAGATTTAAGGAGCTTGTAGACTTCATCTTGGTACCAGCTTTCATGACGAAACTCGATGACGTTTTTGTATGTTGGGGAAAGAGTGGAAAGGAATTCTTCGAGTAAAACTAAATCGAAGGTGAGAGAAGGAGGAAGTTGAAAAAGTATGCATCCTAGTTTGTAGCGGAGGGAATCTGCCAGAGTGTAAAAATACCTGACTTCGTTTTTGACTCCTTTAATTCTTTTACGGTGTGTGATCTGGCGGTTAGCTTTTAGAGTGAATTTAAAATCTTCGGGAACCTTATCCAGCCAACCTTTTAGAGTTTCTGGCTTTGGATAACGGTAAGAGGTCATGTTTATCTCTACTGTACTGAAATGTTGGGCATAAAATGGAAGCCATTTTTTTTGAGAGATCTCTTCAGGATAGAACTTTCCTTTCCAGTCATTATAACTCCAGCCAGAAGTCCCTAGATGATAAATCATGAAATTAATAGCTCTATTGACAACGTAATTAAAAATATTTATATTATAATAGGACTTGGGCAGCAATTAGAGATGTCAGGCTCGGACTGACTATCGCTACAATAATTGCTTCACCTGAGTCATTTTTTTTGGGTTTCCAATACCATATATTGAATTTAGGCCAAAATTTCTCAACATACGTTTTCGAATATTTCGCCCATGTCTGGGAAAGCAAATCTTTTACTCCCAACATCTTAATTAGATATTTCCTTAATTCATTCTTTTCTTTCTTCAAAGTCGGTATCAGATTGTTTAAAATATATCCCATTAGTATATCTAAGATCTGATTAACTTGGTATTGTTCTAAATGGGATGGGATTTCTATAACATTTTTAAGCGTAGGTATTTCTGAATCTGGAGAGTGCTTACCATAAGGAAGACAGAACTCTTGTTTCATTATTTCAATGAATTCGTCTCCATTGCATCTAGTAAGCTTGTCTACAAGCATTACAGCGTTAAATATATTTTCTGTATTATGCCCGATTAATAATTCAGCGAATTTTTTATATAGTCTCGCTTTTTTTATCTTATCTTTTTCCAATTTCTTGCCAAATCTGTTCAAATCAACTAACTTCTGCTCGATTACTATACATCGAAACCAACTTGTGCTTTCAAAAAAGATATTAATGGCTGATCTTGCAATATCAAATTTTTTCTTATTTGTGACATAATTGTATTTAATTTCTCTGAGAGTTCCATCTTGAGAGAAGTAATTATATTTTAGCTTTATTTGCGAAAGTTTTTGATGGAGAAACTTCGGATGCGGATTAAATAATGCCCCAAGTATTAAATATTGATGCTCACTATCATATGATTCGTCAAAATAAATTAGCATTTTTTCTATTGATTTAAATCAAGTTTGAAATTTTTTATAAGACTCTATGATTGAGTAAGACTAGTTAGGAGTTTATGCTTCTTCTATAATTTTCCTTTCTTCCTCTGTAATTCCATATAATTCATAAACTAATTCATCTATTTTTTCGTCGGTTATTTGGATTTCTCTATCGATTTTCTCTCTTTTTGAGCTCGGGGGAAAGGTGCATTTCTTTTTATTGAGTTCCAACATTTTATCCACTAATTTCACTATTGTGTCATGCATTGCTTTTTCTTTAGGGTTATTGAAGTCAATAGAACGGATGGGGAGTAGTTCAATGTATTGGCGATTATAAGCGAAGTATCCTCCTGAAAATGAAGTACTATGAGCTTGCAAGTACATATCGAGTAGTTTCGAATTAAGTAGACCTAAAACATATTCGTAGGCTATTAGCTCAGATTGTTTCAAAGTAATTCCATATCCACCGCCACCTCCCCCGCCGCTTCCGACAAAATAGTAATGACCAGCAGAATCAAGTGTAAAGGAAGCCAATCTAGCGATGCTGGGAGTTAATATCTTTTTCTGTTCCATTTCATTTAAATTTTGTGAGCGACTAAAAGCATACCAACGGCTTATTTTCCATTTTCCTCGTTCTCTTGCTTCTAGTTTAGTTTGATTTTTCTTTAAGTAGGACCACGCCTGAGGATATGTCTCTGATAATTCTTTTACAGATAACAATTCAGCTTTACCATTAGCAAGCTTGTATGGAAAAAGTATAAATTTGATTGGATCTCTCACGTGATAACGCCTAATATAAATTGAACCTTTGCATAGTGGATGCAATAATTCTTCTTCTATGGAATGCTCTTGTTGAGTGGCTTTAGAGAAATACTTTTTATTAGCTATATAATTTAATACGAAAACTGCATCAGCCCCAGTAACTAGACCTTGAAAAATTCTATTTGCTACATCTCTTAATTTCAAAGGAAAATTACTTAGTCTTTTCAATAAATCAGCTTTTTTACCCACGAAAAAATTCCACTCATTTGATGTAGCTTTATTGATTGCTATTGGACCTTTATCTGACTTACCCCTGATACGCCATAAATTTAAATTATTAACTTTGGAAAATTGAAATTTTTCATTGCTCTTTTTTGTAAGAAAAAGCAAACAAGTATATGTTGTTGCCCCAGAAAAAACTTGCTGATATCCAAAATGTACTATTTCATTTAGATGCTTTCCCTTTATCAATAAACTGCGCAAAGCATCTCCGTATTTTGCATTGAAAAATTTGTGGGGTAAAATAAGTCCTAATCTTCCTTTTCTGTTTAACAGACTCAAGCCCTTTTCAACGAAAACTACATAGATATCATAATTACCCTTCCTGGCCGAAAAATAACATTTTTTATAAAAATCTACTTCTAGTGGCGCCCATTCTTTCATAACTTGGATACGAACATAAGGTGGATTGCCAATAACGACATCAAAACCACCTTTCTCCATTATTTGGCCGAAGCCGGTAGATTTGGAATGCCAGTCGAAGGGATTTATACGTTCTTTTTCTTCTTCTTCAAATAGAGTTAATTGATCAAAAATATCGTAAGAAATCAGGGAATTGCCGCAGCGGATGTTTTTAGCTAAAGAGGGGAGGAGTTCCTTTTTTCGAGGGAGATCCCTTTCCCCCTCAAGGCATTTTAAATAAAGACTCATCATGGCAATTTCTACGGCTTGAGGGTCGATATCTACTCCAAAGATATTATTTTTTAAGATCTGGGCTTTTTTCTCGATAGATAGTCTTTTGGTGCCATCATAATCAACGATTACATCAGGAAATAAAGTGCCCTGCCCTGATTCTCCGGGATGTTTTTCATAGTAGTGAAAGTGATAATCAATTAGTGTATGGAAAGCCGCTAGGAGGAAAGAGCCTGAACCACAGGCAGGATCTAATATTTTAATTTTTTCTATTTGTTTTGGAGTTTTCTTCTTGATAACCTTTTCAACAGTATTCTTAACAATATAATCAACTATGTATTGAGGAGTATAGTAAACGCCCCCAGCCTTCCTTACTTCTGGTTTTTCTTCTATTTTAACTCTCTTGGGAGTAACTCTAATGGTTTTTCCTAAATATCTCTCATAAATGGAACCCAGAAGCTCGACGCCAATAACGTCAAAACGATAAGGACACGTAGGGAAATATAATCCTTCGATAGTCTTAGCTAAAAGATGAGAATCTATTGCTAAAACATCACAGGGACCGGGTTTTAAGATTTCACCATTAAAATCCTGATTCCATCCCATAAAGCGATCAGTTAGTCTTCTATGTAAATCTCTTCTTTTTCCTCCTGCTTTCCACCATTCAACTTCATCTAACAAAGATTTAGGCTCTATGATTTTTCTATCTTCAGCTATGCGGATAAAAATCAACCTGTTCAGAATTTTCTGAACTGCTTCATTTAATATTTTTACCTGGATTTTTACTCTCTTTTCATCTGTTCTATCTTCCAGTTCTTTTATATTTCGTTTATAAATATCCTTAGCAAGTTCTTCTCTCCATTGAGAGAGATCTTCCAGAAATGCTTTATCTACCGGTATTCTCAGCTTCTTACTTTTGAGGTCTTTGAGAATTAATTTATCAAGAGAGCCTTTTTCTACTTCTTCCTTGGAGAGAAGCATCAATTTATCGATATTATCTAGATATTGATTATAGCTAAGTTCAAATATGAGTCCCTGGTCAGGATTTTTTGCGTCTGGCTTTATTGTGGCATCAAAGAGACGAAACTCTTCAAAATCAGTTAAGAGGACGATAAAAACATTCTTAGTGTTCCATGCATAAGACTTGGCTTGAAGAACGTGGTTAACTTTATGCAAAGGTTCATGCGGTGCTTTAGCTTCGATGAAGAATCTGGTTTGGCCATCAATTCTAAAATTGTAATCCGGATGACCAATCGTTTCTCCTTTTTCTACAACTACATCTCTTTCGTAAGGAGAAAGTGCTTTTGTGTTTCTTATATCCCATCCGAGCGTTTCAAATAAGGGATTAATGAAGTCAATTTTTACTTCTTCTTCTAAATAATTTTTAGATAGATAGTGGTACTTGTTTGCTTCAAATTTCTGGACTAAGGATTTTAATTTGGAATAAATTTCTTCTTTTTCCAATTTTTTAGTTCCCTATTGTTTTCTATAATTTAATCTAAATCGTTTTTATTTTAAATTATTATGGATAATTTCTCAACGTAGCTGTTTTTTCTGAAATGAAATCTTGTATCCCAAAGCATCGAGTATAATTTGTAGTAGACGCAAAGAGGGCTCTCGACGTTTATTTAAAATCCTTGAAAGAGTATCTTGCGCAATACCTGCCTTTTTACAGTACGGGAATGCCGTAAGGGCCATCGGGGAGGAAGGCGATTTGAGGCTCTCTGCCCAAGCGGAGGCGGAGCTTCTCTACTGCCCAGGCAAAGGACATTTCTACCAGCTCCTGGAGGGTCTTTGCTTTCGGGGCTAATGTTCTGGCATCTGTTCCCGGAAGCCAGGAAAAAGATTCTTCAGGAATTTCAAGAGAGCAGTAGATGAGGTCTTCAGGAGGAATTTTTTTGAAAAGCCGGGTCCACATCTGGGCCTCCCATTGCTCGGGGACAAAAATCCAGGATGGATCAAGTATCATCTCCATGAATTTTTTTTCACCCAATTCTCCAAGAAGCCGGATCATTCTTTTGTAGTTGGCTCCCCCTACGGGATCAGGATCTGTGTGTTGTGCAGCCAGAACACAGATCCCATCCTTCTTTATCAGCGGAATGCACGTCAGGGCTCCTTTGGCTGCCTGGTAGTGATTGACTCCTACAAAGCCTGCATGACTAAGCACAAGGTCGTATTCCTTCTTGACAGGGATTTCAGCCCAGGTTCGGAGCTTCCGAACGGCTGCTAAATGGGCAGACTCCATATGGCCCACAAAGATTCCTGTTAATCTGTAGTTTGAGTCGAGAGTGGCGTTGACTATCATATCGCAGCCAGCCATTTTTGCCACTCTGAGTGCTTCTTCATGAACAGGGTTTCCTTCGAGGATTAAATCCGCTGCTTTTGGCGAAGAGAGAATAGGCCCGCTGTGAAGGACATAGGTTGAGGATTCTGAAAGAAGGCCAGGGCAGATGGACTTTCTTCCTCCCGAAGCTCCGGCCATGAAGTGGCTTTCGACAAGACCGGTGAGAATTTTCAAATCGCTTTCCACATAGTAACGATTAAGAAGAATTTCACCGCCGAGTTCTGTCTTACCGACAGAGACAAAATCACTGGATTTTCTGCTATCATGATTGATTATTTGAAGGCCGAGCGTAAAGATTCGCGAATCAAGCATTTCCCTGAGTTCTTCCTCATTCATCGGCCGGTGGATTCCTGTTGCCACAAGAAGTAGAATCTGGGAAAGCGGGATTCCGGATTTTATCATTTCGTCAACGAGAGGAAAAAGGATGCCTGATTCTCCCTTGTACGGAACCGGGCGGGTGTTGTCTGAAATAACCACAACCGCTTTTGCCTTAGGATTGGCTTTAAGTTTTTGGCTCACCAGTGTTCTGAGAGGGGGACTGTTTAGAGGATTTGCGAGGGAATTCCGGATTTTTTCCTCAGGGTTAGAGAGAGGCAGAGCTTTTCCCATAGGGATGACATCAGTGTTGTCAGGAACTCTTACCGGAAAATTACTATGACCTAAATTCAGGATAACTTCTTTCATTTTTCTTCGTTTCGTCTTTACTGCTTACTCCATGCTACTTGCTATTATTTGTGCATTGACTTTTTCGCTTTATTTTAAAGTGTTTTTATGAGACTGAAATCTCCATTCAGCGCAGCTTCCAGGATGGGCTTCATGTATTCGTCAACCATGTCAGATGTCATGGGAATTGGCATGTTTTTGAGTTTTGTCTCAAGCTGTGGATTCTTGGCTCCTTGGAGTGCTCTTTCTATGTGAGCCCTGCTCATTCCTTCGATTTCACCAAGGGTTGTCGGATAGCCAACGCGCTTGCTCAAAGCAATGAGGGCTTTGGCCACTGCCAGGCCTAATTCTCGTCCATCAAGGGATAATGATGATTCATCGAGCAGGCTGTATTTTGAAAAAAGATGAGCGAGCTTTTTGAGCTGTTTCTGGATGGAAGAGGCAAAAAAGACCGTATAATAAGGATTAAGCAAAGCGCAGGCTCGACCATGACTGAGAATATCCACCAAAGAAAAACTTGTGAGGTGAGCGCCGTTCGTTCCTCCTACCATGATGGCATAACCGCCGAGGTCGGTTCCTAAGCCAAGGGCTTCTCTGGCTTTTATATCAAAAGGTTCGGCCGCAGCTTTTTCTATAGAAGAGACAATAAGCTCGATCCCAGTCAGCGCTATTTCCTGGGTTTTTTCGAATGATTCAGGACTTGCGCCATAGTAAACTTCGAGGCAGTGGGCCAGGCCATCAAAGGCGCCATCTGATGTGAATGAGGTTGACATGGATTTTGTAAGACCATAATCAAAAAGAGCCCTTGGAGGGATAACAGCTTCATCAACAATAATCTTTTTCTGGTTTTTCTTGAGATCAGTTATGTTGGAGTATTTTGTCAGGTGGGCTGAAGAGCCTGAGGCAGTCTGGACTGCAACACAGGGAAGAAGCTTCTTTCCTTCTGCGGCTAATTTTTCAGTCACTTTCCCTATACCGAAGTAATCTTCAATGTCGCCATCTAATATTGCCAGGACAACAGCTGCTTTCGTAGCATCGATTCCAGAGCCACCTGAGGCGACAAGCACAAAGTCAGGCTTCTCTCGTAGAATTTCCTCTTTTATCCTCGAAACGTCTTCTTTCGGAGAATTTGGTTGAGCAGATGGAAAGGGCCCTGCAATTTCCAATCCTGAATCGACCAGGGATTCGAAAATATTATGGTAGCTGTGAGGGTCGCGCGTTTGCAGATTTGTAATTAAAAGAGCTTTTTTCCCAAAAGGTACTGAGAGTTTGCCGATTCTCTCCAGACAATCGATTCCGTAGATATAGTTTTTTCCCTTGAATTCATCAATAAGCGCTCTTGCTTTTTCTTTCAGCTCATTCATCTTTTTTCGTTTTAACTCCAGATTCTATAATATATCATAAATAAGACTTAAGACATAAAATCATACGAGCTGTGCGATGTCTTTTTTTTTGCTTTTAGTGTTTTTATTTTTTGTATGGGATTGATTTTTCTTATTGATTTGACATTTCGCAGTTATTTAATATTTCGTAGCGGTTTGATTTATCAAACCCTGAAAGACTGAAAAGAATGTTTTCCTACCTTATATCTAATAGGAAACCTCTCCTTTTTATAACATACAGTTATAAATTTTGACGAAAATGGTAATTTTTATTACCTGCAGTTATAAAAAAAGAGCAAATGAACATAGATTTTGGTCTTATCGGCACCATAACCTCTGATAAAGAAAAAGGCGACAGGCTACTTTTTTCATTTAAGCAGCGTATCCCCTTTTTCCGTCCTTTTTCCATTTTTAAAGGAGGCTGGCAATGGAAAAGATGAAACACTGGTCACCCCCTGATAATTGGCTAAAAATAACCACGATAGATGTTCATACAGAAGGCGAGCCATTGCGGATTATTACCGGAGGTTTTCCTGATGTGCCAGGAGAAACTATCCTGGGTCGCCGCGGCTATATAAAGGAAAATCTGGATCACCTTCGAAAAGCTCTTATGTGGGAGCCCAGGGGTCACGCTGATATGTACGGCTGCCTCCTGACCCCTCCCGTAACTCCGGAAGCTGACCTCGGTGTCTTGTTCATGCACAATGAAGGGTATAGTAGTATGTGTGGTCACGGCATCATTGGTCTGGCAACAGTTGCTCTGGAGACTGGAATTCTACCAAGGAGCGAGCCTGAAGCCACCGTAAAAATTGATACGCCCGCAGGACTCGTCACTGCTCAGGCCAAAGCGGAAAATGGTCGGGTTAAAAGTGTCTCTTTTCAAAATGTCCCCTCTTTTGTCTTTGGCATGGATAAGGTTGTTCAGGTGCCGGGCCTGGGCAAAGTTAAATATGACATAGCTTTTGGCGGAGCGTTTTATGCCTACGTGAAGGCTGAGGATGTTGGCTTGATCTGCAAGCCAGAGGCATACCGCGCTCTTATAGAAAAGGGTAGGGCTATCAAACAGGCAGTGATGGAGAGTTCGCCTGTCGTTCACCCCTTTGAAGAAGATCTAAACTTCCTCTATGGAACCATCTTCATCGCTCCTCCCCAGGCTCAAGGAGCACACAGCTGCAATGTGTGCATTTTTGCCGAGGGAGAGGTAGATCGATCTCCTACTGGTACTGGTGTCAGCGGCCGGCTTGCCCTGCTCCGTGCTCGTGGCGAAATTGATCTAAACCAGCCTGTAGTCATCGAGAGCATCATCGGGACGCGCTTTACAGGGCGGATTGTGGAGACCACCGCCTTCGGCCCTTACCCTGCAGTCATCCCTGAGGTGGAGGGCTCAGCTTACATCACCGGACGCCACGAATTTTTAATTGATCCGGAAGATCCTTTGCGGGAAGGATTCATCCTCCGTTAAAAAAAGTTAAACATATTCTGCTTAGTAAAAATGGGGACAGGCCCCATTTCTCTAATCCACAGGTTAAAGATGTCATATACAAGTTTTAACTTTTTAATCTTATAAAATCTTTTGAGATAATGATTTTTATGTTAGAATATAAATAGAAGAGATGAAAAGTCTTCTTGAAAACTCGCATTTTTCAGATTTTCTTCAGCCTTCTCAAATTGTTTTCAACCTTAAAGCCAAGGATAAAATTCAGGCTGTAGAAGAACTGCTGGATGTTTTAGTCAAGCAAAAGCTTGTCGAAAATAAAAAGCTCATTTTGACCCGGATTATTGATAGAGAAAGACTGGAATCTACAGGGCTCGGGCACAATGTCGCTCTTCCCCATGCCCGTGTGGACACTGAAGGGGAAATAATAGCTATCGCCGTAGGGAAATCTAAAGCGGGAATTAGCTTTGATTCCATTGATCACAAAAAAGTCCATCTCATTATACTTATTGGCTGGAATCCTTCTCTTCCAGGCCTTTTTAATCATCTGTTTGCTGGGTTGGCCAAATTCTTAAGGTACTCGGGATTCAGACAGAGAGTCTTTGGATCTAAGAATAAATCAGAGCTGTATGGAGTTCTCTCAGAAATAGCTCTGAGCTTTCCTCAGGAGGATAGGATTATCAGCCGAGCCAGCCTTCTGATGAAGCTACAAGAAATCGATATAAAAAAGAAAAAGGCAAAAAAGGAGCAACGGAAAAAACTCACAGAGCAGGCTAATTTGATTCGCCAAGAGCTTGATGAAGCCCTGGTGGACAGATATGACAGGCTCATGGAAAGATACGGGTTTGCCGTGGCTGAGGTAGATGGAGGTGTTTGTCAAGGCTGCAATATCAATGTGGCCACGGGATTGAGCTCAGCCATAGAGGGGAGCAACGATATTTATGTCTGTGAAAACTGCGGTAAATTCATGGTTGCTTCAAAGAATAAAGAGAAATAATTATTAAATTTTGGAGTTAGCATAGATCTTGTCATGGCGAGCGACAAGGGGGAACGTATCAATCTTGTTGGGAAAATTGTCATTGCGGGCGTAGCGTGGCAATCTCTTAAGATTAATTATTCTATACTTTCCTTAACTAGGTTAACTGGTTTTAGAAGTCTGTAAACAGGATAGGTCTGTAGCTCTCGACGCCACTGGGAGACAACATAACGGTCGAAGAAATTCCAGACGAGCAGTCCATCATCGCTTTCTGGCTCAAGAAGGTAGGCCGCTACATTGGCAAGAGGCTGGGCTGTCGCTATAAAAAGAGTCCCTTCTGGAAACTCTTTTTTCTCCAAATGGTATTCGCCTTTTACTGAATTCAAGTAGTGTCCTTGATAAAGTCTTGAGGCTCCCTTGATCTCTTTTATTCGAAAAGATTCCACCTCCAAGCTCACAGGTTCTCTCAACTTCTCCACTGATAGCCCGTGCTGGAGAAGCTTTTCTGTGATTTCCGGATTGAACTTTGGAATAAGATAAGCATATGGGAAGGGTACAGATCTTTTCGGAACAAAGTCAGAGAAATAGGGGATAATGTAGGTTTTTTTCTTGTCTTTTTTCTTTACCCGTGGCCGGCCGCTCTCCATTGGTTGGACTTCCATTTCCCAGCCCAGAATAGTGACTTTATCTTTAAGAGGCTTCAGATCGTATTCAACAGCGAAAGTATCGTCTTCAGAAGGCCTCATTCCTCTCTGGATTGTTTTTCGGTCTGCGCTGCGGATTAGCTGAGCAATTCCATCCTTATGGTCATAGCAGTATTCCAGGATCGAAAGGAGAAAATGATAGCAACCCATCACCCTTGTTTTGTAATCAGCATAGGCATAATTCTCGTTAAGGATGGCCAAACGGTTCCTCAAGCTGATGTAATTGGTGAGGTAACGCGGCTGAGGACCAGAAGGACGCCATCCTTTTTCCGGATTATTGAAGTCCATAAAGTTTCCGTAGGGAATGGAGAGCACCTTGTATTTTTCCCTCAGGTTCTTGTTTATTGAGGGCATCATTTTTTCCCGCATGAATTTGATAAGAGAAGTGTCGCCGTTAGGATTGAAACCCCAGACATAAGTGACAGGCTCCTCATGGTAGGAGCCGTTAGTTGTATGACAGTCGACAAGGAGGGCTGGATCCCAGCGCATCAAAACATTGCGAACCAGGCCCTGAACCTCAGGACTCTCTAATTTTATCCCAGCCCGGTTTAAATCGAGGTTTTGACCGTTGTAGCGAACGCCAACTCCTTTTTCAGGCCCCACCTGGTTGCGTCTGTTTGCCGGACTTATCTTTTCATTGCCATCAGCGTTAAAGATAGGAGCGATGAGAATCACCAGTTTATCCAAAAAGGGAGGTTTTTCTTTTAGGACGATGTCTCTGGCAAGCATTAGTGCGGCTTCTTTTCCTTCGACTTCTCCAGCATGGATATTGGCCTGGATATAAACCACTGTTTTCCCATCATGAGAAAGAGCCAGAGGGGAAGAAGGAACAGGCTCTCCGATGACAAGAAGGGGAACGGTTCTTCCTTCTGGGCTTACACAGAGAGTTTCCACTCTTAAGAGGGAACTTTGACGCTGGAGCTCTTTTATGAAATCTGTTACATCAGCATATCTTGAGGTTGCAGTGAAATTACTGGTTTCTGCCACGGTTAAAGGCTTTTGTTTTGTTGAGGAGAGGGCCGAAAGGGGAGAGATAGAAAAGATAAGAAGTAGAATCAGGGTGAAGTAGATGAAAAAGGTTTTTCTTTCATATCTCATATAACTTTCATGTCTCATGGCATTTTTGTATCTCATGGCATTTTTCCTTACGTGGAATTAAGGAACTTAGTCCGGTTAACGAACTTAGTCCGATTAAGGAACTTAGTCCGATTATTGTAGGGGCTTGATTTATCAAGCCCACATTATAGAGTGTACAAGTTTATAAGAATTTAATTTGTAGGTCAACGAGGACAGAAAAAAGAATTAGCTATAGAAAATCGGGACGGTCCCCAAAAGAGCAATATTATATTTCGTAAGGGTTTGATTCATCAAACCCACCGGTTTAATTGCAGAATAAAAAATGAGGGCTTGATAAATCAAGCCCCTACAGAAAAATAATTGGTTGCCTTTTTTTCATAAAGGAAAAGTATTATACTCAAAGTGAAAGAAAAGGCTGTCCTTCTAAAATGGTTACTTTTAGCGTAAGTAAGGAAAAGGAAGATACTCTTCGCCAAAGGATGGAGAGTTTAGGCATCTTCGAAAAAGATATTGTGGAAAAGTTTATCCGCTCCAGCGGAAAAGGGGGGCAGAAGGTCAATAAAACTTCAACATGTGTCTATTTGAAGCACCTCCCGACCAAAATTGAGGTGAAATGTCAGAGGGAACGGTCTCAAGCGATAAACCGATTTCTTGCCAGGAGGATTCTCACAGATAAAATTGAAAGAATGATTCGAGGAAAAGAAAGTGAAGAGCAGCAGAGGATAGAAAAAATCCGCCGCCAGAAAAGAAAGCGCTCGAAAAGAGCCAAACTCAAGATGTTAGAGGAAAAGAAGAAACAGTCCCAAAAGAAAGAAGCACGACAATTCCGTCCTAAGTTGGATGATTTAGAGGAATAATAAGCATGTCTATTATTATCTCTAGTATTAAATTTTCGCTGGAAAAACCATATCTCAACATTTAAAAAAGGAGGACCGCTTTATGAGAAATAACAGAATCAAAAGAAGGGAATTTATCGGGAAAGCCACTCTTGGGCTTTGTTCCACAGGGCTTGCTCTTCCATTCTTAAAACCAAACGCTTTTTCCTCTGAACAACCTCAAAAGATTATCTACAGGACTCTCGGAAGAACAAAACTGCGTATTCCTGTGGTCAGCTTTGGAGTGATGAACTCAGACAGCGCGGACCTGATAAAAAGAGCTCTGGATATGGGAGTCAACCATCTGGATACTGCTCATGTTTACCTAAGAGGGAATAGCGAGAGAGTTATAGGAGAGGTCCTTCAAAAAAGCGGGAATAGAGATAAAATCTATGTGGCGACAAAGATGCGCTTTGCCCGGGATAGAGAGAAAAACGTATTCACCCTTAGAGGTACAGAAAGAGAGCCTGGAGCATCGGAGGAAAATTTATTCAAGCAGCTTGAAACGAGTCTCCAGCGTCTCCGAACAGATTATATAGATATTCTCTACCTTCATAGTTGTTATAGTCCTCAGATGGCCGCATACGAACCTTTGATAAACGCGCTCGTTAAAGCGAAGAAGCAGGGAAAGGCACGGTTTATCGGCGTCACTACCCATAGTAACGAGCCGGATGTTATTCGAGCTTCTGTTGATGCCGGAGTTTATGATGTGGTCTTAGCATCCTATAATTTTGCTCAAAATCACAGAGAAGAAGTGAAAAAGGCCATTAAGTATGCGGTGAGTAAAGGCGTAGGAGTCGTCGCCATGAAAACTCAGGGAGGCAGACGCATGCAGGAGAAAGGTGAAATAGAAATCAACCATGAGGCAGCTCTGAAATGGGTTCTTGAAGATGAAAATGTCTGCACCACCATCCCTGGAGTGACTACCTTTGAGCAGCTTGACCAGAACTTTAGGGTCATGAATAATCTGGCGTTATCAGGGACAGAAAGAAGCGAGATTCAGTTCGCATCAAGCCTGAAAGGAAAAATCTACTGCCAGAACTGCCGTTCATGCGTCCCGACTTGTCCGAATAAAACAGAGATTCCTAGCCTCATGAGAGCATTCATGTACGCCAAAGCCTACGGGAACTACATCCAGGCACGAATGACTGCAGCTGAACTTCCCAGAAAAAAAGGCTTGAATGTCTGCCGGAGCTGCTCATCGTGCACGGCTTCCTGCCCGAACGGGATCAACATCGGCTCCCGCGTGAAAACCCTCATCGATGAGAAGCTTTACCTGGGATAATAAGAAAATTGGAAACGGTTCCCGATTTATATAATTTGATAATTTCTTAACAATGACGGTAAAAAGGAATGAGTGAAAGCTCACTCATTATGTTTTGAGCGTGCTTAAGATTAACCTGCCAACCTCAGAATGACCTGGAGGAGCAGGTTTGCCCCTTTTTCTAAGTCTTCCCATTTTATTATCTCCTGCGGCGAGTGGCTGATTCCGTCCAGACAGGGGATGAATATCATTCCAGGTTCGGCAACGCTTGCTACGATCTGAGCGTCGTGTCCTGCGCCGCTGGGAAGTATCATGAACGGGTACCCCAGCTTCTCGGATTCTTCCTTCATTATATCTATTATCCGAGAAGGAATGCTTACAGGATCTGTCTTGTCCACAATCTTCGAGGTGAAGTTGAGCCCTCGCGTCGAGGCAATATCCTCAGCAAGAGCCGAGAACGATTTTTCAAGTTCCTCAAGCGTTTCCTTTGATGTGCTCCTGAAATCAAGCGAAAAATCAACTTGGCCAGGGACAACACTGAAAGCTCCGGGTCTCACATTGACTCTGCCTATTGTCACCATGCTTCCGTAGTGTTTTGTCGCCACATGCTGGGTACTCTTGAGGGCAAAGTCTGCTAAGCCCAGGAAAGCATCATGACGAAGCTCAAGGGGTGTGGTCCCCGAATGGCTTGCTTCTCCTAAAAAAGAACACGATTTGTGACGCTTCCCTGCAATGTGGTCCACAATTCCTATGGACTTGTTTTCTGTCTCGAGCACAATGCCCTGTTCGATATGGATTTCAAGAAAAGCTTCTATATCCGGCCTCTGCTTGTGAGCCTCCATGATGCTTTCGATGGAAAATTCAGTGCCTTTTAAAATTTCTGGAAGAGTAGTACCGAATTGGGTGAGATCTTTTTCTAAAATATCTTGATTTAGCTGTCCTGTGAACGCGCGGCTACCTAGGAAATCACCCACAAGATTTCCTTCCTCATCCGTGAAAGAAGCAACCTCCAGAGGTTTCGAAAGGCTCAGACCTTCTTCTTTAATCCTTCTCAAGCATTCAAGAGCCGATAGAACTCCGACCGGACCGTCAAAATTTCCGCCGTTAATGACAGAATCTATATGGGAGCCGGCCATTATTGTTTTTCCTTTTCCTTCCAGGCGGCCAAATATGTTCCCTGCTCCGGCCTGACGAAGGGAAAACCCAGCGCTTTTTATCTTCTCTTTGAGCCAGCCCTGTGCTTCAAGATCAGCCTTGCTGAAAGAGGGCCGGGTTATTCCGCCATTCGGGTCACTGCCGATTTTGGAAAGGGATTCAATATCGCCTTTCAATCGATCAAGGTTTATTCTGATGTCCATATCGACCTATCTCAATATTTTTCGATGAGGGCTATCATTTCTTTAACAGCCTTCTCTATTCCTACCATAGCGGATCGAGCTACGATGGAGAAGCCGATGCTGAGTTCTTTAATTTCAGGGATAGCAGCAATAGGGAGGACATTTTTATAATCCAGCCCATGGCCAGCGTGAATTTCAAGGCCCAATTCATGGGCGCGTTCAGCTGCCTTTTTAACCTCAGCAAGAGCTTCCTGTCGTTCCTTTCCTGGTTTTAAATCTGCGTATTTTCCAGTATTAAGTTCGATGAGAGTTACGTCAACCTTGTGACAGACTTCGATTTGCTTTAGATCAGGATCGACAAAAATACTGACTTTTATCCCTGCATTTTTTAAGTCCCAGATGAAAGGAGTCAGATGCTTCTCGTTCGACATAACATCCAGCCCTCCTTCTGTAGTCAATTCCTCTTCACGCTCGGGTACCAAAGAGACGATATCCGGTTTTATCGAGAAAGCAATTTTCTTAATTTCTTCTGTTGCAGCCATCTCTAAGGTGAGCTTGGTTTTGACAACTTCTCTTAGCATGTTTAAGTCCCTTTCTTTGATGTGGCGTCTATCTCCTCTTAAGTGACAAACAATCCCATCTGCCCCTGCCTGCTCTGCTAAGAGAGCCGCCAGGATGGGTTCTGGCTCATGGCTGCGCCGAGCTTCTCTTATTGTCGCAAAATGATCCACGTTGACGGAGAGTTTCATTTTTTCCTCCCTATATAAAAGGGGACAGGCCCCTTTTTCATTCTTTTTAATTTACCAGATACTTGGAGATGACACTGGCCATTTGGCTGGCGTAGTCTTCTATCTCGCCTCTGTCCTGGCCTTCGATCATTACTCGGGCAACTGGTTCAGTTCCTGAGTAGCGAACATTCAGTCGTCCAGAATCTCCCAATCGCTTTTCGATCTCTTCCTTAGCATTTATTATTTCTGGAAATTGATCGAAATCGGTCTTTTTTCGAACCGGGACATTCAGGAGAATTTGAGGATATTCTTCCAAGTCTTCCACTAACTTGGATAAAGGAAGATTGTAGGCAGCCATAACTTCAAGCATTTTTAAACTGGTCAGGATTCCATCTCCTGTTGGGCAATCATCCAGGAAAATCGTGTGACCCGATTGCTCACCACCCAGGTTGGCCTTCAACTTCATCATTTCTTCAAGGACATATTTATCGCCAACCTGCGTTCGCAAAAGCTTTAAATCTAACTTTTCTAAGGCTTTCTCTAAACCCATATTGCTCATGGTTGTAGCTATGACATAATCCGATTTCAAACGTCCTTTTTCCTTCATGAATCGGGATAGGACAAAAAGAGTGTGATCACCATTCAAGATTCTGCCCTTCTCATCTACCCATATAGCTCTGTCTGCATCCCCGTCATAGGCGACTCCAATATCTGCCTTACTCTCGACTACTTTCCGGGCTAGATTCTGGGGATAGAGAGAGCCGCAGTTGGCATTGATGTTTTTCCCGTCAGGGGTGTTACCCATAGCGATGACCTCAGAGCCCAAACCTAAAAAAACTTGAGAAGCAAATAAGGAACTGGCTCCATTCGAGCAGTCGAGGACAACTTTGATTTTTCTTTTGAGGCTGACATGAGAAAACCGGCTCTTCAGAAAATCCATGTAGTCCTGCCCTAAAGAAGACTGGGGAGTTATCCTGGTGTTTTCTCTTTTGACGTTTGAAGGAGCTTCTATTATTGCCTTTTCAAGTTTGCTTTCCCACGCATCCGAAATTTTTATCCCCTGAGATGAAAAGATTTTAATGCCGTTATCTTGATAAGAATTGTGAGAGGCGGAAATGACAATTCCCGCAGAAAAGGAATATTTTTTTGCCAAGAAAGAAACGGCAGATGTGGGGATGATACCAACGGAAACAGCTTCTCCCTGCCCTTCATTTATTCCCTGGAATAAAGCCTGCTCAAGCCATTCTCCTGACTCTCGAGTATCCCGGCCGATGATAATCCGCGGTTTCAAATCTCCTTCTTTAAGAAGGGAGACCAGCGCTTTTCCTAAGGCATATACCGAAGAATAATCGAGAGGCGACTGGCCAGCCACTGCTCTTATTCCATCTGTCCCGAAAAGTTTTTCCATCTTAAAGTTGATCCCTTAATTCGAAAATAGATTATAGCTAAAAAACAAGCGGATTCAAGGAGAAAAATTATTTCTCCTGTGTTTTCTTCTTCCCACTCTTAGTTTCAGGATTTTCTTCCTGAATCAAGATCCTGACTCTTACCTTTGTCTGAGTGGAGGCCAATCTCAGGTCAGGATTAGGAAGGATGAGATCTGCTTCAAGTTCTGTGGTTTCGGTGAACGAGGAAATATCGATGGGACTTGTTCTCACTTTGTAATTATCCTTGACCTTGCTTTCTGGTCCCTTGATAAGAACTTGAGGAGGAAAGACCCCGCCGTTTTCTAGTTTAAGCCCTTTTTTTAATTCGCCGATGATATTTGCTTCCACGTCCAACAGGATTTCTCTTGTCCCTTCTAACTTGAGACTCACTTGACTTTGACGGATCTCTCTGACTTCTGCGCCAGAAGGAATACTGATCATGTAATTGCGAAGGGGATAATCTTCCTGGTCGAGACTGGCTTTTTCGAGGTTGAGCACGGCATGGACATTAGCTGAAGTTATATCATTGATCAGGCTCTTGGATGCCCTGATTTTTACATCAACACTCGCTGGGGGCTTTTCCATAAGCTCCATTTCAGGAGGAATGTTGTGGAGTTCCAAGGGGATGGTCAACCATTTATCTGAAAATACCTTCTCTGGAGTGATCAACGTCAGCCAAAGAATCAGGGCAAGAAGAAAAGAGAAGAGTTTGAGTCCCCAATTTTTTAAAAACAGACGTTTGAAAAATCTTATCATCTTACTTGTAAATAGTTGAGCATCCTTTCCTTGAGATGCTCTTTGTCAAGCTTTCTTTCCAACTGCCCTTTGGTAGCCAAAGAGACGGTTCCGGTTTCCTCAGAGACGACGATCACAGCAGCATCTGTTTCTTGAGACAGGCCTATAGCAGCTAAATGCCTTGTTCGAGGCAGGTATTTCTTTCCTAAATTATGGGAAGCGGGCAAGGGGAGGAGACAGCCGGCAGCAGAAATCTTGCTCCCCTGGACTATGACAGCTCCGTCATGAAGAGGGGAATGAGGGAAAAAGATGCTGACCAGAAGGTCCTTGGTGAGATCGCCATCTATTTTTGTGCCTCGGTCAGTATAGCTCTTGAGGGAGATTTCTTTTTCAATCGCAATCAGAGCCCCTATTTTTTTGGAGGCGAGGTAATCGACAGCTAAAAAGACATTTTCCAATTTTTCTGTGAAGGTTTTGAGAGAAAGGGGTTTCCGGAAAGAACGAGAGCCTAGAGTTGTTAAGAATCTTCTTATCTCTCCCTGGAATAGAACAATGATAGCGATAATCAGAAAGGGAGAGAATATCTTAATTAGCCAGTTTAAGGCAACTAAATTTCCCAACTCAGAAATCAAAAAGAGAACGCCGATTATCCCTAATCCGATGGCCATCTGATAGGCTTTGGTGTCCTTTATTAAAGAAAAAATGTAATACAGGATAAAGGTCACAAT
>JAUWJP010000294.1 GCA_030607635.1 Candidatus Aminicenantota bacterium | reverse complement strand
TTTTATTACAGGATAGAAAAAAGGCGGAAATTCTCATTACAGGCTCCAAAGGTGAGTCCAAGTTGGTTGAATCCATAGCCTCCTTAATGACAAAAAAACCCTTTAACCTAACAGGAAAAACAAACCTTCGGCTGCTTGCAGGTTTGATCAGCAACGCAGATCTTTTTATCACGAATGACTCAGGCCCCATGCACATAGCGAATGCCCTAAAAATACCAGTTATAGCTATATTTGGACCGACTAATCCTAGCTTTACCGGTCCTTTCCAACAACCTGCAGCTGTCATCAAGAAAGATGTTCCATGCTGGCCATGCAGCTACAGAGAATGCCCGTTTGATCACAGATGCATGATAAGCATTGATCCCGAGGAAGTCTTCGAGGCATGCCAGGAATTTTTATGATGAAAAAAAGAGCTGTTTTTCTCGATAGAGATGGGACAATCAACAAAGATGTGGGGTATCCCAACTCTTTCAGTGTGATAGAAATTTATCCTTACAGCTTCGAAGCAATAAGGAAAATAAACGAGGCTGGGCTTTTAGCAATTATTGTGTCTAACCAGTCAGGAGTCGGACGGGGACTTATTGTCGAGAAAAACCTTCGTGACATTCACCAGAAATTAATAGCAGCATTTGCCAAACGTAGCGCTCATTTTGATGGCATTTATTATTGTCCTCACTACCGCCTTTCCTCCATCCCGCGGTACAGAAAAAATTGCCGGTGCCGCAAGCCAAACCCAGGGATGGGCCTTAAAGCAGCTGCAGACCTCAATATTGATATGAATAATTCTTATATGGTGGGAGATAAAGTGGGAGACATCCTTTTTGGCCACAACATTAAAGCCAAACCTATACTCCTCCTCACAGGTTTTGGTCAAGAAGCGCTGCCTAAGCTTAAGAAAAAGGGAATAGCGCCAGCTTATGTAGCTCTGAACCTGCTTGATGCTGTAAACTGGATACTGCAGCAGGAAAAGAAAATCCCCTGATAGGAAGCGACGCTATCCTTTGGAGAACCATAATTTAAACAATGATCAGATTTGATGATATCTTAGAAAAAGTCTCTTCTTCTTATAGCGAGAAAGATACAACTCTCCTTCAGAAAGCTTATGTCTTTGCGGCCCAGGCCCATAAGGGTCAAACCAGGCGCTCCGGAGAGCCCTATTTGAGTCATTCCTTAGAAGTTGCAAGCATGCTTGCAGATATGAAATTAGATAAAACAAGCCTAGCAGCAGGTCTCCTCCACGATGTTTTAGAAGACACCGATGTTACTGCCTTAGAACTTCAGCAAGCTTTTGGCAAAGATATAGCTCATTTGGTAGAAGGGGTTACTAAAATTAGCCGTGTTCAGGAATCATCGCCTGAAACAAGGCGGGCAGAAAGCATCCGGAAAATCATCCTGGCCATGATTGATGATCTAAGAGTCATTTTTATCAAATTAGCTGACAGGATTCACAACTTAAAAACTCTAAAATTTTTGCCTGAGGATAAACAAAAAAAGATTGCCCTGGAAACCCTGGAGATATATGCTCCGATTGCAAACCGCCTGGGCATGGGAAGAATAAAAGCCGAATTGGAAGAGCTCTCTTTTCGCTATGTAGATCCAGACGACTATTTCAAAGTGGCCTCTCTAGTTGATCCCAAAAGGGAAGAGGCCGAAGAGGAACTCAAGAAAACCAAACGGACGATTGAAGGTTTAATGAAAGTTAATCATATTCCAGCTAAAATATCTTATCGATTAAAAAGGCTCTACAGCGTCCATAATAAAATGATAAGACAAAATACTGACTTCGACCAAGTTTATGATTTCATGGCCCTGAGGCTAATCACTAACTCTGTCAAGAATTGCTATGCTGCCCTGGGAATTATTCATCAGAAATGGCCTCCTTTTCCCCATCGATTCCGAGACTTCATCGCTATGCCCAAGCCTAATCTTTATCAATCTCTCCACACAACAATCATCGCCGAAAAAAAACATACTGTCGAAATTCAAATCCGGACACGGGACATGCATAATTTAGCTGAAAACGGAATCGCCGCCCACTGGAAATATAAGGAAACTGATACCCGCCACATCATGAAAGAGGATAAAAGGTTGAATTGGCTGAGAGAAATGGTCGATCTTTACAAAGAGCAAAAGAGCCCCCGAGAATTCTTGAAAAGCTTAAAAACAGACCTCATTCCAGAAGAAGTTTATGTTTTCACCCCTAAAGGAAAAGTCGTAACCTTGCCCCTTGGTGCCTCTGCCCTGGATTTTGCCTTTAAGATTCATTCTGAAATAGGGCTACACTGCGAAAGGGCAAAGATTAATGCCAGGATTGAACCTTTGAAGACAATCTTGAAGACTGGAGATATAGTGGAGATTTTAACCTCACCTGAAAAAACTCCAAGTCGAGATTGGTTGAAGATAGCCTTCACCTCAACAGCCAGACACAATATAAAACGCTGGCTAAACTTACAGGATAAAATAAAGAATACCGCCCTAGGGAAAAAATTATGGGAAAAAGAAATCAAGCATTATAAGGTCCCTGCGGATTTTTTAAAAGAAGAAAACCTCCTCAAGAAGCTCTCTTCTGTAGCCAATGTGAGGCTTAGAAAGATGGAAAAATTTTATGCTTATGTTGGATTTGGGAAAATCGTCC
>JAUWJP010000252.1 GCA_030607635.1 Candidatus Aminicenantota bacterium | reverse complement strand
TCACAGGAGAAAATCTCCTGGCTATGCTGGAGAGAAGGCTGGATAGCGTTATTTTTTTAATAGGATTCTCTCATTCTCGAGACCATGCTCGGCAACTGATTACTCACGGCCATTTTCGAGTTAATGGGAAGAAAGTCAACGTCCCATCTTTTCTGGTAAACAAAGGTGATGTCGTATCATTCAGAGAGAAAGCAATGAAGCATGAGGAGCTCAAGGCCATTGTAGAATCAAACAAAAGTAAAACTGTCCCAGGGTGGATTGAGGTTTACTGGGAAAAGATGCAGGCAAAAATTCGTTCTTTTCCAGCCCGTGAAGATATTACTTTTCCTGTGGAAGAGCGCTTGGTCGTTGAGCTTTACTCGAAGTAAATTATTATCTGAGCCACTGAAGTTCCAGAGAGCTAAAATCTCTGTTGCCTCTGTGGATTGGTTTGATAACAATGTATCCTGAAAAGGAGGAAGTATGATAGAAATAGATTTTCAGAGACCGAAATATCTTGAATGCGATTACGAGACTTTAACAGAAAAATATGGCTACTTCTCAGCCCAGCCTTTTGAAAGAGGCTATGGCATCACAATTGGAAATGCTCTGAGAAGAATTCTTCTTTCTTCTGTAACAGGAGCCGCTATTACTGCTGTTCGAATTCAGGGTGTTCTTCATGAGTTCTCGAGTATCTCTGGGGTGGTGGAAGATGTGACAGATGTCATCCTGAATTTAAAAGGTATCCCGTTAAAGTTTGAAGGAGATGAGCCAAAAATTATGACTCTTAAAAAAAAGGGGCCGACTAAAGCAAAAGCATCTGATATTGTTCATGATCCTGATATCGCAATTCTTGACAAAGATATTCATATTGCCTCTCTCGATAAAGATGGAAAGTTGGATATGGAGATGATCGTTAAGAATAATAGAGGTTATATTCCTGCCGATCAAAATTTCGATGGAGATTTAAGCGTGGACTATATTCCCCTCGACTCTTCTCACTCTCCGATCAAAAAGGTGAACTACAGGGTCGAGGCAGCAAGAGTAGGCAAGAGAATCGATTACGAAAAGTTAAACCTGGAAATTTGGACATCAGGCTCTGTTGCTCCACAGGAGGCTTTGGCTCAGGCAGCTAAAATAATGAGAGACCATCTGGTTATCTTTCTTAATATTGTTGATGAGCCAATGGAAAGAGAACAAATAACTATAAAAAAAGAGATTCCTTATTACCCTCAGCTAGATATTTTGTCAAAATCTATAGATCATCTTGAACTTTCAGTCAGGTCCAATAATTGTCTCAGGGCAGCTGGGATTGAAAAAATTCATGAATTGGTTCAAAAAACTGAAGATGACCTCTTGAGGACTAAAAATTTTGGCCGCAAATCTTTGACTGAAATAAAAGAGACTCTGCAAGAATTGGATTTAGGTCTCAATTTGGACCTTCATCCTAGATTGTTAGAGAAAATAGAAACGGAGAAGAAGGAAGAAAAAGAAGAAGAGGAAGAAGCTGAATGAGCCATCTTGTCAAAAAAAAGAAATTAGGACGAGACACTTCGCACAGACGTGCTTTGCTGCGTAATCTTGTGACCTCCTTTCTTGAAAAAGAGCGTATAAGAACGACTTTGGCAAAGGCAAAAGTAGCAAGGCCTCTGGCCGAGAAGATGATTACCTTAGCTAAAAAGGATACTCTTCATGCCAAGCGTCAAGCCTTAAGCTTCATATACAAAAAGTCTGTCGTTAAGAAACTCTTTGAAGAGCTCGGTCCTCGTTTTAGCGAAAGACCTGGAGGATACACAAGGATTGTAAAGATCGGGCCGAGGGCAGGAGATGGGGCCGAGATGGCAATCCTTGAGCTCATAGGCTCCACATTTGAGAAGAAAGTAAAGAAGAAAAAGGAAAAAGGAAAGGCCAAACCTAAAGCTAAATAGGTGACTAACCTGAATAAACCAGGCTAATTGCTTCCTTGTTTTTTGGGAACCACCCAGAGTTCTTGACCAGGATAGATTTTTGATCTGTAGTTGAGGCTGTTTAAACTGAGCAAAATGCTGAGGTTCATTCCAAATTTGTTGGCGATTTCAGATGGGCTGTCACCACGTCTAACTGTATAAACAGTAGATCCTTGGGGTATCGAGGATTGGATGACGATCTTCTGCCCGACATCCAAAACGTCACTTACAAGGCTGTTATCCTTTTTTATCTTTCCAACTGTGGTGCTAAAGACGCTGGCGATTTTATAAAGAGAATCTCCTCTTTTTACAATATAAATAAGCTTCTCCCCCTCTTTAACAAGCTTGGGAGGAGGAGATGACGCATAGCTTCTTCCGCGAACCGGAATTTTAAGCCTCTGCCCCGATTTGATGAGATCAACACGACGCAAACGATTCAATCGAGCAATGGCTGAGATAGATGTCCTGTAGCGTTGGGCAATGAGTGAGAGAGATTCTCCCCTTCGCACACGATGGATTCTATAGGTAGCCTCTGGAGGAATCCAGGTCGGAAGAGTATTCAAAGCGATCATTGCTTTTTCGGCAAAGCCTAAGGGGACTCTTAAAACGTATTCATAACCTGGAGTGGCACCGTGACGCAGTTCAGGATTAAGAGAGGATAGTACATCTTCTTTCAATCCCATAGCTTTAGAAAGAGAGGAAAGTCTGATGGGGCTGTTCATAGGAAGACTTACGAATTCTAAGGGAGTATCGGGAGTCGGAAGATTGAAGCCGTATTTTTCAGGATCGTTGACTATAAGAAGAGTTGCAATAAAACGGGGAACGAAGCTAGCAGTCTCACGAGGGAGCATAAGATAAAGATCCCAGAAATTGTCGAGGTAGTTAAAGCGCTGGTTACGAATGACCTTTTTGACTTTATACTCACCACAATTATACGCGGCCAGAGCGGTTGTCCAGTCGCCAAAATGAGAATGGAGATCATTCAGATATTTTAAAGCTGCTTTAGTTGATTTTATGGGGTCCATCCTTTCATCGATCCAGCGGTCTCTCTTCAAACCGTAACGGTACCCTGTGGAAGATATGAACTGCCATGGACCCAGGGCTCTGGCACGGGAGTAAGCTCTTACTTGAAATCCGCTCTCAATAAGGGGAACCCAGGACAGTTCTTCTGGAAGCCCGGCCTTTCTCAATTCCTCAAGAATCATTTGCCTGTAGAGTCCTGAGCGTTTGTACGACTGCTCGAAAAATTTTCTCTCTGCATTTTGGAAACGTTTTATTTGATTTTCGACATGCTCATTTTCTACAAGAGGAATGGTTTGATGATTATTCCCGACCGCTGTTAGCTGTGAAGCGTA
>JAUWJP010000200.1 GCA_030607635.1 Candidatus Aminicenantota bacterium | reverse complement strand
CCTGTTTACGATTTTCCAGAAACAGCAGCCAGAGCGCTTTCTTCAATGACCGAGTATGGAAAGATTGCCCAGAGAAAAGCTCCTTTATATAAGGAATACGACGTAAATAAGACTGGCACAGAGAAAATTCTAAGCTACCATAGAGGTGAAGAAAAATTTCTCCCGCAGGATGATGTCTTTAAGATCCTCAGATGTTACGGAATTCCGACGGTAAAATCCATGAGAATCAAGAAAAAAGCCGAGCTTGATAGTACAGCCTTGAAAATTAAGTATCCGTTGGTTTTAAAAGTTGATGCTGAAGAGATTATTCATAAGACAGAAGTTGGAGGCGTCTCCCTCAATCTCAAAGACAAAGCGTCCCTTCAGGCAGCTTTTAATAGGATGGCTGAGAAGTTCGAAAAAGAAAAACCTGGCTTCATCCTCCAAGAATATCTTGAAAGCGGAAAAGAAGTGATCATGGGAACTAAAAGGAACGAAGGCGCCCAGCCAACGCTTATGTTTGGTTTGGGCGGAATTTTTGTCGAAGTCATAAAGGATGTGCAGTTCAGGCTGGCACCTCTTTCCCGGGAAGATACTTTAGAGATGATTCACTCCATTAAGGGACACCCCATTCTGGAAGGTGTTAGAGGAGAGAAGGGAGTGGATATCGATACCTTAGCTGAAATTCTGATTCGTCTTTCTCAACTTGCCTCTGATTTTCCTGAGATAGACGAGATGGATTTAAATCCTGTCTTTGCTTTTGAGAAAGGTAAGGGAGCGAAGGTTGCCGATGCCCGCCTGAAAATCGTAAGGGCTTGATTTCTCAGGCCCACACTTTTGAGCAAGATTTGTTTTAATATTGTAGGGGCTTGATTTATCAAGCCCACCTTATGAATATAAACAATGATTGTTGGGATTTGATTTCTCAGGTCCGTAAAACGTAAGCATTTAACATGAACTGGATTCCCTTAAGCATTGTTTGTGTTTACATTGTCCTTCTCTTTGTGATCACCTGGGTAACGCGCCGACTTAGTAGAGGAGGAATGATTGCTTATCTTTTGGCTGGCAGGAATCTTCCTTTCTGGGTAGTTGCCGCCCTTCTCGCAGGTCTGGCTGTGGGAGGTGCTTCCACAATTGGTGTTGCAGAAGGAGCCTACAGCACTGGAATATCAGCAGGCTGGTATAATGCTGCCTGGGCTGTGGCGGCCATTTTAGTCGGTCTTATCGTAGCCCGCCGCTACCGCCGGATGGAGGTAGCCACCCTCCCAGAACTTTTCGAAAGACATTACAGCACATCAGGCCGGGTCATAGGTGTCATAGGTCAGCTCGTCCTGCAGATAGTAATTATTTCTGTTCAGTATGTAGCCGGAGGTGCTATCCTCTCTTCGCTCCTTCCCGATGTGTTTAGTTTCAGGCAAGGCATGTTTATTACCGCAGTGGTTTTTATAGGGATAACATTGATTGGCGGATTTTGGGCGGCAGGTTTGACTAACATAATCAATGTTATTCTCATCTACGTAGGAGTCATTTTAGGAGTAATTATAGCGATTAGAAAGATAGGAGGATTTGGAGTACTTGTGGCTAAGCTTCCTTCTGAGCACCCTGGTTTTGATCTTGGGGCAATCGGTTGGCCGCTTATTATTGCCTGGTTCATGGTTATGGTCACCATGGCCTTTTCAGTTCAGTCTGTGGTCCAGGTTACTTTTGCCGCTAAAGACTCCTCTTCTGCCAGCAAAGGTTTTATCTTAGGCGGATTGATTATTCTCCCAATAGGCTTCATAAGTGCGGTCCTAGGCATGGCAGCTACAATTCTTCATCCAGAGATTATAGCCACCGAAGCTCTACCCCGAACAGTTTTGAGTCTTAGTCCGGTAGTGGCAGGTCTTGTTCTGGCTGGACTCTGGGCTGCTGATGTTTCCACCGCTTCCGTCCTTCTTGTCGGGAGTGCCACATTGGTCGTGGGAGATTTAATAAAGAGGTTTGTGGCTCCTGATCTTGAGGAAAAAGAAGAAAGAAGAATCTCTCGAATTTCTGTTCTTGTTTTGAGTGTTTTCACCTACCTTCTTGCGTGCTTTGTTTCTGGCAATATTCTAAAAACATTACTTCTCGGGCTCTCTCTGACTACTGGTTATACTTTGGTGACTTTAATGACAATTTTTTGGCCAAAAGTATGCAGGCGTGCTCATGCTACCTGGACTTTGCTTACATCCATGGCTGCCCTTGCCGTCTGGCTCATATTTCCTCAAATTTCGACTTTTTTTCAAAGAATTGGCCTTATCCATCCAATCTATTTTTGCTGGATGGTAAGCCTTGCGACATTTTTTCTAGTCGCCGTTATAGATAAAAGAAAAATAAAAGCACTTTGAGCTTGACGTTTATTCGTTGTGAAATTAGTATTCTACCTGGGAAAACTGAGAGATTACTTCAGGTGTGGTTAAATTCTGTAATTATTTTTTGCTTAAAAGGAGGAAAAGATGGGTTTAGATTGGCTAAAAAAAGATAAAGAGATCAAAGATCATTTGCTCTGGGGAAAGGAGCATTGGGGTACTGAACCTCCATGTACAACGTACGAGAAAAGGCCTATCCTCGATGCTTCAGGTAAAGAGATTAAAGGTCTTTATTCTGCCTGGATTATCCTCAACAACCCTGCTCAATACAATTCATACACGACTAAGATGGTGAAGGGAGTTATCGCTGGGTTTCAGAACGCTTCTCTGGATAGGAGTGTGGTAGCGGTTGTATTTACTGCTGTTGGGAACAAAGCCTTCTGTACCGGGGGCAATACTAAGGAGTATGCAGAATACTATTCTGGAAAGCCCAATGAATACGGAGAATACATGGACCTTTTCAACGGGATGGTTGATTCTATCCTCCTGTGTAAGAAGCCAACAATATGCCGTGTAAACGGGATGAGAATCGCTGGCGGTCAAGAAATAGGCATGGCCTGTGATACCGCTATTTCCGCTGATACCGCTATTTTTGGTCAAGCCGGTCCCCGGCACGGATCAGCTCCGGACGGAGGCTCTTCAGATTTTCTCCCCTGGTTCTTGAGCATTGAAGATGCCATCTGGAATTGCGTTTCCTGTGAACTGTGGAGTGCCTATAAGATGAAAAGGCTTGGCCTGATCAGTCAAGTAGCTGCAGTAGTAAAAAAGGATGGGAAGTTCATCCGCAATCCTGCAGTAATTACGGATAAATATATTGAAGATGGAGAAATTGCCTATGGAGAGTTCCTTAAAGGAGAAGAAGGAAAGAAAGCAAGGGAGTTTCTCAAAACAGCCTCAATTGATTTGGAGCTTTTGGATAAAGCTGTGAACGATGTAATCTGGAAATTTACCAACCTCTTTCCAGGCTGCCTGATAAAAACTCTCGACAGCGTAAGAGCGAAAAAGAAATATTTCTGGGATATGGCAAAAAATTACAACCGTCATTGGCTGGCTGTAAACATGACCACAGAGGCGTATTTGGGCTTCCAGGCTTTTAATACAAAGAAGATAACCGGGCAGGACGTTATTGATTTTATTAAGTACAGGCAGCTCATCGCTGAAGGAAAGACGGTGGATGAGGCTTTCATGGAAGCAGTCTTGCCCAAACCTAAAGAATAAAGGAAATTGCAAGGACTTGATTCACCAGGCCTGTTATATTTATATTGTAGGGGCTTGATTCATCAAGCCCGCCTTATGTAAAAGGAATAATTGAATAACAGGAGGAATAAAATGGATCTAAAGGGAAAAGTAGCCCTTGTAACTGGGGGCAGCCTGGGCATCGGCACCAGTATTTCCTTGGATTTAGCCCGCAACGGGGCAGATGTGGCCTTAACTTACCGGAAACATGAGAAAGAGGCGAAGGCGATCGTTGATAAGATAAAGGCCATGGGCCACAGAGCCCAAGAGTACAAAGTTGATGTCTCTGATTTTGGAGCAGTCCAGAAGCTGGTTAAAGATGTTATAGATAAATTTGGTCGCTTAGATAT
>JAUWJP010000272.1 GCA_030607635.1 Candidatus Aminicenantota bacterium | reverse complement strand
GTCCGGACCAGTGACTCGTTTCCGCTTTAGACGGGGAACAACCCACGATTCTGGAACTCAAGGTTGCTCAGGAGGATTTGGGCAAGGTTATCGGCAAACAGGGAAGAACAGCACGGGCCATGAGAATTATTCTTGGTGCTGCTGGGATGCAACTGAAGAGAAGATTCAATCTCGAGATAATCGAAAAAGGGTAGTTTGGTCAGCATAGGAAAAATTATAAGGAGCCAGGGAAATAGGGGCGAACTAAGGATTAAGCCTTATTCTGAGCACCCTCAAAAGCCTTTTTTTTTTAAGGATATTTCTGGAAAGAAGGGGAGTTCGAGAAGAATTTCAAGTTGAGTCCTTCCGTCCCTATAAAGAGTTCTACATTCTCAAGCTGAAGGGAATTGACTCTCTTCCTCAGGCTCGTGAGTTAGCGGGACAAGAAATTCTGCTCCCGGAAGAAGACCTCCGAACTCTAGAAAAAGGTAAATACTATTTTTTCCAGATAATCGGGTGTTCTGTTGTCAAAAAGAATGGAGAGAAAATCGGAAGCGTTAAAGATCTGTTGTGCATAAAAGATAATGATCTTTTGGTTGTCGCGAAAGGAAAGAGAGAAATTCTCGTGCCTTTCACCAAGCCCATATGCCTTAAGGTCAACCTGAAGCGGAAGGAAATCCTTGTCGACCTGCCCGAGGGTCTTTCAGAGTTGGATGAGATTTGATATAATCACTATCTTTCCCGAGATGTTCGGGAGTGTGTTCTCGAAAGGAGTTATAAAGAAGGCCCTGGATAAGGGATTAATAGAAGTTCATGTTCATAATCTGAGAGATTTCACCTTCGATAAGCACAAGCAGATAGACGACCGCCCTTTCGGTGGTGGCCAGGGAATGGTTCTTAAGTCTGAGCCTATTTTTGTTGCTGTAGAGAAATTTAAACGGAATGAGAAAACACCTGTATACCTTCTTTCTCCTCAAGGAAGAAAATTTGATTTTCGTTTGGCTGAGGAGTTAGCGCAACATCCTCAAGTCATTCTCATCTGTGGTCGTTATGAAGGAGTCGACGAAAGAGTGATTCAATATTTGGTGACAGGCGAGATTTCCATCGGAGACTATATTCTCACAGGAGGTGAGCCAGCAGCTATTGTTGTCGTGGACGGGATTTCGAGGTTCATTCCCCAAGTTGTGGGAAACGTGGAATCAGTTAAAAATGATTCTTTTTATGAGGGCTTATTGGAATTTCCTCAGTACACGCGCCCTCGCAATTTTAGAGGCATGGAAGTTCCCGAAGTTCTATTCTCCGGAGACCACAGTAAGATTGAATCTTGGAGGCGAAAGAAATCTTTAGAAAAGACATGGCTTCAAAGAGCCGATCTTCTGGAGAGTCGAAAATTATCAGCGGAGGAGAAAAAGATCCTGGAACAAATACCAACAGAAAAGAGAGGAAAAAAAGATGAATCTGATTGATTCGGTCGAGGAAAAACTTCTAAAAAAAGATTCAGATTCTTTTAAGGTGGGAGATACGGTTAAGGTCCATGTCATAATAAGAGAAGGAGATAAAGAGAGAATTCAGGTTTTTCAGGGAGATGTCATCGCCAAAAGAGGTTCTGGCCTGGGGGCAACTTTCACTGTTCGAAAAATTTCCTTCGGTATTGGAATAGAGAGAATCTTTCCTCTCCATTCCAAGATGATCAAAAAGATTGAAGCTGTTAGGCATGGAAAGGTCAGAAGAGCCAAATTATACTATCTTCGTGAGCTTAAAGGCAAAGCAGCCAGACTTAAAGAAAAGAAACAGAAAAGACATTCTGAATAGATTGATTTTGACTGTTTTATGGGGTAAATCACCGATAGTATTTGTTTTTCTTAAGGAAGGAAAAGGCTGACTTGCGGTTGGAATAAGGAACACGCATGATTTCATTTTTGGAAAGAAAGTATCCTTCCCTAGCACTTCCGTTCTAGACTTCAGGATTCTACTCGGTGCAAGTTTGTTAAAATGGCAGATTTTCAGATTGAGAAGAAAATTATAAAAAAAGGATTCAAGTCCATAGCAGGAGTCGATGAAGTCGGAAGAGGTGCTATTTTTGGTCCTGTCGTAGCCGCCGCCGTTATTCTTCCTCCGGTTCTGATGAGGCCTGGCTTATCAGGATGGGCAGATGAAATCGATGATTCTAAAATAATATCTCCCCCAAAGAGAAAGAGACTAGCGGGAGCTATCTTAGCCAATGCAGTCTCTGTAGGGATAGGCTCGGCCACAAATTATGAGATTGATCAAAAAAATATATACTGGGCTTCGTTAAGCGCAATGAGAAGGGCAGTTGAGAACATGCCTGTAGCTCCAGATTTTATTCTAGTTGACGGATTTAGACTAAATGATGTAAATTATCCTCAGAGAAGTATCGTCCAAGGTGACAGAAAAAGCATTTCAATTGCAGCTGCTTCCATAGTGGCTAAGGTTCTTAGAGATGAAATGATAATCCATCTAGATAAAGTTTATGAAGGATACGCCCTCTCCAAAAATAAAGGTTATGGGACAAGGGAACACTACAGAGCATTAAAAGAGACGGGGCCAACATTATTTCATAGGCTTACTTTTAATCTTAGGAATAAGTGAGATGAATTCTACTAGAAATAGAGGAAAAACCAGAGACACTGCTAGAGGTAAAACCAGGGAGCTTGCTGAGAAATACGTCAAGAAGGGAAAGTTGACAGACGCAATATCTGAATACAAGAAATTGTTAACAGGAGACACTCAAGAGGTCAATGTCAGAAATATCATTAGCAACCTATATTTGAAAATGAATCAGAAAATAAGGGCGTTAGAGGAACTTGCCCAGGTTGCCGGCCATTATGAAGAAAGGGGCTTATACTCCCAAGCAATGGCAGTTTATAAGAAGATAGGTAAATTAGATCCAAAAGACACTGAAACAGCGATGAAATTGGGCGATCTTTATGCCAGACAAGGATTTCCATCTGAAGCAAAAGCAGAATATTTGAAAGTTGGAAAGGATTTAATGAGGGATAATC
>JAUWJP010000103.1 GCA_030607635.1 Candidatus Aminicenantota bacterium | reverse complement strand
GTAGAGTCCTGAGCGTTTGTACGACTGCTCGAAAAATTTTCTCTCTGCATTTTGGAAACGTTTTATTTGATTATTGACATGCTCATTTTCTACAAGAGGAATGGTTTGATGATTATTCCCGACCGCTGTTAGCTGTGAAGCGTATATTTCTTGAATTCTTTGCGCGATCAGGAGTCTGAGATCGTTTTTTTCCTGGATGAGGGAGGAATCAGGGGGGAGGGTGAGCCTCAAGATCAAGCTGTAAGCATCATCCAGAGCTGCCAGCGCGGTATCGAAATCTCCCTTTTCCCAAGCAAGTTGGCTATCCTGGTAGACATACAGAGCATCTTCGAGGACGGACAGGGGATCATCCTGGAGAGAAGCACTCTCCTGAGCAAGGGTTTCACTGCCGTCTAGATTCTTTCCCTTTTTAGATCTCGAAGCCTGCTCTTCGGAATCAGCTTTATTGGTAGTTGATGAAGGATTGGTTTGGATTCTATCCAAGGAAGAAGAACAACTCCATAAAAAGATAAATGACGTAATAAGAATGGTTGTGCAAAGATGTTTCATTTTCATCAGATTTTTGCTTAAAGGTAGAATTTATAACATTTTAAGAGGTCAGAGTCAAATAATTCTTGAGCTTTGGAAAGCTTATTGGCCATTGAGGATTTTCTTAATTTTGTCTGTACTGGATTTATGTTCTGAGTCTCTTCCATTTGAATATAAAGGAATTCCTGCATTAAATCCTTAAGCGCATAACGATAAAAATAAAGAGGTGATAAGCTTCCATTGTCTTCCGGCAAGTCGTTGATGTTCATCCTACACTCCGTAAAAGAAAACGTTTCTTTCGCGTCTCAGTATTGATGAGAAGCGACATCAGATTATAACTACTACGTCGAGTTGAAAATAATAAAAATTCCCCTATTAGTAAATAACCTTTAGAGATGATTTTTGGAATGATCTTTATAAATATTTTTCTCACCTGGAAAGATGATTTGCTCTCATCATTTTGATTGCCTTTATCGGAATCAGGCCTTGCCCTTGAGAAGAGAGGCTTTGCTGCCCCTTGATTATCTGAGCTTCCCCACGATAAGGCTTGACCCCAGAGGCCTGACCTCGTTACATGCTTTTTGCGCATTTCCTATGCCAGTTCCAGGCCGTTTCAATAATTGTTTCGATGTTTGAATGGTATAGCTTCCAGCCCAGGATTTTCTCTGCCTTTTCTTTTGAGGCTAAGAGCACCGGAACATCCCCTTCGCGCCTCGGGCTTTCTGTGTAGAGAACTTTTTCTCCTGTGATTTCTTCTGTTTTATTTATAATCTCTAAAACAGAATAGCCTTTGTTTGTCCCCAGATTGATAAACTCACTCTGGGGGGATTTCAGGAGTTTTTTGAGAGAAAGCACATGGGCTTTTGCCAGATCTGTGACATGGATGTAATCTCTGACCGCTGTTCCATCTTTGGTGGGGAAGTCCTTTCCAAAAATTTCAAATTTCCTCTTTTTTCCCAGGAGAAAAAGGAGGATGTTGGGAATAAGGTGGGTTTCAGGGTCGTGCAGCTCGCCTAGGTGCCCTTCTGGATCTGCTCCGGCAGCATTGAAATAGCGGAGAGATATAAATTTTAGTCCGTATGCTCTTTCGTAATCTTGAATGACTTTCTCCACAAAGAACTTTGTCTGCCCATAAGGATTGAAAGGATTTAAGGGATGAGATTCTGGTATCGGATTTTGTAGAGGCTCACCATAAACAGCAGCGCTTGAAGAAAAAACGAAGTATTTAACTCCTGCTTCCAGCATAACATCCAGGAGGTTCAGGCTGGTAATGAGGTTGTGGGTGTAGTATTTTCGGGGGTCCGCATAAGATTCTCCCACCTGGATGAGGGAAGCAAAGTGAAGAACAGCTTCGATATTTTTTGACCATAAGGCTTTTTTGATGCTCTCTTTATGCATGAGGTCGCCCTCGAAAAGCTCTCCTCCTACAAGAAGCTCTTTTTTGCCTGTAGAAAAATTATCGAAAACAACGACTTCAAATCCTTCCTTGATGAGCTCTTTGGTTGTGTGAGATCCAATATATCCTGCTCCACCAGCCACGAGAATTTTCATTGAAGCGCCTTCTCGATGATTTTTTTAGCAATCTGCAGACCTTCTTTTTTCGTTTCAAACTCATTGTCGAGCTGGAGCTCATACAGTTTTTTAAGGATTTTTCCCATCAAGGGGCCGGGAGCGACCGCCATTTTTATCAGGTCTCTGCCCATGATTAAAGGTTTAATAGTCTCTTTAGTTACGTCGAGTTCCTTGAATTTACGAAGAAGCCAGCGTGCTTCTTCGTCCAACTCTATAATCGGTTTTTCTTTCCTTCCGGCGCGGTCAGCTGCATCAAGATAAACCAGAAGCTCGATTTCACCGCTTATATCTGCCGCGAGGCGGTTGAAGGCCTTTTTGGTCACAACTTCCCTGTTCTGCCATAATTCAGAGGCCCGGTGATGACATTTAATCAGGGAAAGGATTGTTTTTCTCAGTTTATATCCATTCCATGAAAAAATTCTGAACCGGCTAAGAATTTTTTTGGTGATCTTCTCGCTGAGGACATCGTGGCCATTGTTGGTGATAACCATCCTTCCCTTCTTGAACTCCCACTGGGCTGTAGATGGTTTTCCTACATCATGATAAAGGGAGGCCAGCAGCAGGGCCAGTTTTTTCTCTTGAGAAAGCTGCGCAAGTTCGGATAGCCTTTTTGCCTGGTCCACTGTGAGCTTGGTGTGATACCAGACAGTATGATTGCCATATTTATCTTTCTCGGGATGAAAGAGGGGATCCTGGATAGATAGGGTCAGGTTGTAGAGTTCCTGAAAGAGCTGGCGTATGGCGCCGAGCTTGAATAACTCTTCGAGCCCGACTGAAGGAAGGGGAGAAAAAAGGAGAATTTTAAAAATTTCCTCGTTCACCCTCTCTACACTTAAGCCTGATAAGTCTATTTCTCTGGAGGTTTCATAAATTTCAGGATCAACCGAAAACTCAAGAACTGAGGCAAATCGAGCCACTCTAAGAATTCGCAGAGGATCATCAGGAAATGACGCAGGATTTGATAGCCTTATTTTTTTTGCTTTGATATCGCTGGCTCCACGGAAAGGGTCGATAACCTTGTTATCAGTCAGCCTTAAAGCAATACTGTTGCATCGAAAATCTCGCCTTTCAAGGTCTTTCTCGATCGGTAAATTTGGCTCTGCAGAGATTATAAAATCTTTATGCTTTTTGACTCCAGTTCCTCTCGGAACCTCTTTCCTTGGTAGGGCTAAATCGTACGTTTTTCCATTTATCGTGAATTTAATGATACCAAAGCTCTTTCCAACAAGATCAACTTTTCCATGAGGTTGGATTATTTTTATGATATCTTCAACGCTATGATGAGTTATGAGAATATCCACTTCCTCGGATGGTATTCCTCTGATAAGGTCGCGCACGTAGCCTCCGACAGCATAGACTTTACCTCCAAAATGATGAATTAAAAATTCTTTTTCTCGAAATTCAGCTTGCAATTTCTTCATAATTTTTTATCTATTATTAGCGGTTTCATGAAGTAATCAGATTCCATATTTTCCATTGGTGCGTTTTCCTTTTTTTGTTTGTACTATTATAAAAGCAATTTCACCTTCTATTCAAACATTTTTTCGCAGAAATTTGAAATCTTGTTCTCCTCAAACCATTGGTGTATGCTTAAGGATTCAAAAAATATGAAGTGAAAAAATTGAGAAAAACACTGTGTTTCTTCCTGCTTTTCCTCTGGGCTTTTGCCAGTTCAGCCTTGCCTTTGTCTTTGAGAAAAGATCTCAGCATATCTCTTCAAGAGAAAAAGATTAAGGATTTAAACGTCTCAGGGCTTTTCCTTATTTTTTATGTCAACATATCGAATTCTTCTTCTTCGCCTTATTATCTTACAAGTTATGATTACCGCTTAGTTGTCAATCAAAAGGAATACTTCCGCTTATCAACCTCTTTAGAGGAACACATAAGAATCAAGGCAAAGGGAAATACACTTCTTTCTTTTCCGCTAAAAATCACCTATGCTCATCTCTTTCGTGCCGTGGAGGGAATAGAAAAAGAAGATAAAGTCCAATGCTATTTGACAGGTGCTATGACCTTTTCGGATGGCCGGAGAGAGAAGGGAAGGCTTCCTATTGCCTTTTCCGGAGAATTCCCGATCTTCAAAAAACCTGAGATTGAATTCCTTACTCTTCAGGTGAAGGAGATGACGATCGGGGGAGCGGATATAAGCTTTAAGGTGAGCTTTAAAAACAGTAACTCTTTTAAACTCCTGGTAGACAGGATACGCTATGGATTTCATTTGGGAGGGAAGCCCGTTGGCGAAGGGATAATAAGCGGAGATAAAAATATTGAAGGCGGAGAAATAAGAGTTTTTTCAATTCCTTTCCTCATTAGTTTCTTTGAAGTCGGGAAAGAGGTCTACATAAAACTTCGCCAACCGTCAGCTCTTTGTCGTTTCTTCGGGGAAATCGAAGTGAGGACCGCGTGGGGATATATAAAGATTCCTTTTGATAAAAGTGACAAAGTTACTATCTCAAGAAGTCCCTGAATAGAGCCTTTTTAGCAATGATTAGTGTAATTATCCCGACATACAACCGAGCCTCTTTTCTTGATGAGGTCATTCAGTCTGTGCTGAATCAGGATTATTTCGTTCGGAACAGCTCTAGTTCATTCGAGTTTTTGGTGATTGATGATGGCTCTATGGATAATACGAAAGAAATTGTAAAATCTTTCGGGAATAAGATGAAATACCACTTCCAGGAGAATAAAGGAGTAAGTGCAGCCCGGAATCTGGGGCTTGATCTTGCTCAAGGCGATTATATCGCTTTTTTAGATTCAGATGACCTCTGGAAAAAAGAGAAGATCAGCATCCAGATGAGTTTTATGAATGCCTTTCCCAAAGCAAAGGTTTGTTACACCGAGGAGATATGGATTAGGCGCGGAGTCTTTGTTAATCCCAAGAAAAAGCACAGGAAGTATTCAGGCTGGATCTTTGACCGGGTGTTGCCCCTCTGTCTTATAAGCCTTTCTTCTGCCCTATTCAGGAGAGAGATTTTTGAGGAAACGGGAAAATTCGATGAGGAATTGCTGGTGTGCGAAGATTACGATTTTGCCATTCGGCTTGCCCTCAAATACCCTGTTTATTTTCTGTCCAAACCCCTGATCATCAAACGAGGAGGGCATCCTGACCAGCTCTCACGAAAATACTGGGGTATGGACAGGTTCAGGATTAAAGCTCTGGAAAAGGCGCTGCATCTCGATTTAACGCCTCATCAAGAAATGCTTGTCAGGCAGGAGATAGTGAGAAAGTGTCAGATACTGGGGAGCGGTTTTGAGAAACGAAACAATAAGGATGAAGCCAGAAAGTATTTATCGCTTATAGATAAATACGGGCCAAAAGAGCAAGGTCAAAAGACGGAGGAAAAATGAAAGTTTTGGATGTTATTCAGAAGAGACGAAGCGTAAGGAAATATAAAGAAGATCCCATTCCTGAAAAGGTTTTTATGCGTGTTCTTGAAGCTGCTCGTCTTGCCCCTTCTGGGAAAAATTTTCAGCCCTGGAAGTTCGTCATAGTCAAAGACAAAGCATTAAAGGAAAAGTTAGCTCAAGCCTCTGCAGGACAGTTTTTTATGGCTGAAGCACCGATTATCATCGTTGGATGCGGTTTTCCTGATAATTGTTATGCTCATATGGGCCGTTACATGAAATCTTGGTCTGTAGATGTCACCATAGCTTTAGAGCATCTTATCCTCCAGGCACAGGAAGAGGGACTTGGGACATGCTGGATAGGTTCTTTTGAGGAGGAAGAGGTCAAAGCAATCCTGAACATTCCTGAGAATGTTAAAGTCTTGGCTTTAACACCTTTAGGCTATCCTGATGAAATTCCCCGATTTCGGGGAAGAAAAAGTCTGGATGAAATCATCTCCTACGATCTATTTTAGAACCAGTAATTCAGCCCCAAAGAAATCTGATACGCGCTGAGGTCAAAAGGCTCAAAACCTTCAAAAGCTTCTTTAAGTTCTCCTCTTGCAACGTTATACTTGAATTCCACTTCAAAAGTCATTCTTTTAGTAAAGGGCACCATAATTCCGCCAAAGGCATGATACCCGAATGAGATTCTATTACTTTCCCAGGCATTAACAGTTGTAATGGGGTATATATTAATACCATCGGGTACATACTCCCAAACATCATCGATATAGACCATATCTCCATTCATTCTTACGTTCAAGAGATATAGCCCTACTCCAACCCCTACGTAG
>JAUWJP010000234.1 GCA_030607635.1 Candidatus Aminicenantota bacterium | reverse complement strand
TGCGGGCTATCAGAAACTGCCCTTTCTTCCCCGCTATCACTGCTGCATGAGGCAAAAAGTAAAGCTATCAGAATAATACTCAATAAATAAGGTACCTTCATTCTCTCTCCTTAATCACTCTCAAGTTTATCATGTTCAGCCGTAGAAACTAACAGGCCAACGGGTCTAAAGATAACATTTTACTTATTATCTTTCCATGATTATCTTAGCAGGAATCCCCCCATTTTTTATTTTAACATCTGATCTTTAAGCAAGAATCAGGTTAACTTGCCTGAACTATTCACGAGTCGAGGTTGCCGCAGATGCAAGGCGCAGAGTGTGAAGCTGTGGACTTCACTGCGAATACTCTGCAACAAAGCAGATGCGGCAAGATCGACTCGCCCGGAGGGTAAAAAGTGCCAATGATAAAATTAGTTATCGTTTTTTTGAATACGACATCGGTAATTTTTATGAATGATTCAGGATGATTAAGAAAGCCGTTAGCAAGGATGAGCAATCATCCTCTTAAGAGCATCTCCCTCTTCCTATTTAATGAGGATTTTGCGATGAACCGAATCTTTATCTTTCTTGAACTGCTCGCTAATTTTCTTTATCAGCTCCTGAACCGCTATTTGTTTTTCCTTATCCTTGCTGTCACCAGTAATAGAAATAGTAAACGTGTTGCCTTCTTCATTGAGTTCCGATTCAACCTCATATCCTTCCGGAAGTTCATTTTTTAATCTTTCAACTATTTTCTTATATTCCAGCTTATAATCGCTTTTCAGGCCAGTTTTAAATTTTATCTGAATTCCATCATCCTTATGGATAACAGCAACAATTAGATTGTCGTCTTCGTATATGTCTTTATGGGCATCAATCTCTTTTATCTCTTTGATGTGATCGCGAATATCAACCTCATCCACATGGTGAAGAGAAACTTCTATATCTTTCAGCATTTTTGATTTATGAGCCAGTTCTTCAGATACTTTCGCCAGGACCTCTTCCACTTCTTTAAGTGTCTGAGTTTCAATTTCAGCCAAAGCTTCTGATACTTTTTCCTCTGTGATCTTTTGTATTTTCTTCTGAATCTCTTTTATCTTTTCATTTAGTTTTTCATTCGTTTCAAAATCCAGGAAAACATCAGCATGTACATCAGCCTTAGGCGCGATAAGTATTTTTCTCTTTCCTTCTGTGTCCTTGTCTGTATCAATATCGATAATGTGAAATTCATGGCCTTTTTTGAGCTTTATGACTTTGACATTATCACCCTTATGGAACTTTAGTTCATCCCCTGAAATAGTCCAATTTCCATTTATATCCTCATGGATTTTGATTTTATCTCCATCCAGAACATATATTTTTTGGGAACCGTCTTTGGAGATAATGGTTATGGATTTGCCATCTTTTGTTTTCCATATATTTTTCTTTTTTTCCTTCGCTTCTTTCTTCTGGGCTTCTTCCGACTCTTTCTTCTGCTTCTTTTCCTGCTCAACGATCTTTTTTTCCTGGACTGATTGCTGAATTTGACCGGGTGATAAGTCCTGATATTCAATCATTGTTTCGTTGGAAGCAATAGACCGGGTAGGCCGGGCAAGCCCGATCACCATCATTAACAAAATAGCTGTCAGGGAAAGCATTATTTTGGTTTTCATTTTGATCTCCTTTGTTTTGAATTGTTTTCTTAAAATAGCCGTGAGTCTTGCTTTGAACTGATTTTGCCCCATCGCTTCGAGAACAAGTGCAGGTGGATGCCAATGGACTTGTCCTGACTTTTTAATTGATATGAGGTTGGCAGCATAAGTAGAGGGCCTGACTCCGGCTTTTATGACAAATTCATCACAGGCTTTTTCCTGTTCCATTTTCATCCTCTTATATGTAATCCAACTCAAGGGATTGAACCAGAAAACCGCACAGCTGATCCGGGCAATTACCTTGACAAGAAAATCCCCTCTTTTGATATGAGATAGTTCATGTAACAGTACGGAAGTACACTGGTCTCTAGTCCACTTCCTCGACTCATCCGGCATGATAATTACCGGTTTGATAACACCCCAGGTCAGGGGGAACTTAACTAGGCTATGACAGAAAAGACTAATTTTTCTTTTTAAGGAAGCAGATGCTGTGAGATCGGCTCGCCCGGAGGGTAAAAAGTGCCAATGATAAAATTAGTTATCGTTTTTTTGAGTATAACATTGGTAATTTTTATGAATAGTTCAGGTTATTTAAGGCTTTCTTGGCCTTCGAATGAACGGCTGAAAGAAAGAAAATTCGCTAAAATCTGTATCCCATTCATCATTACCTATAAAATGGGCAAGATGTTTACTAAGGGCAGGGCCGAACATAAAACCATGTCCGCTCATCCCCGAAGCGATATAGAGGTCATCTACTGGAGTTTTATCTACTATGGGATTCCCATCAGGAGTCATATTATAAGAGCCCGCCCAATGTCTGAGAATTGCAGCGCTTTCCAATTCGGGTACGAGGCGAACCATCCTTTTCCCCATTTCCAATAAAAACTCACGGGAACTGTTTTTTCTGAGGCCCGGGACATTGGGAGAAGGAGTATAGCAGCCGATGACCTGCCCGGTTAACATCTGTTGGAAATAGCAGCCGTCTTTCCGGTAATCAACTATCATAGGCTCGATTATTCTCGGTATTCTCTCTGTGATCATAGCTTCATGCCGCTCCGGGAAAAGAGGAAGATCAAGGTCGATCTTTCGTCCCAACTCCTTTGTCCAAGGGCCGGCACTCAACAACACCTTCTCTGCTTCAATAACCGTACCGTCTTCTAAATAGAGAAGGAAATTTTCTTTTTTCTCAAATTTAATCACCGGATTATGTAGAAAGAAATCCCCTTTTCTTTCATCGATCTTGGTTTTATACCCTTTTAGGACAGCAAAAGGATACGCCTGCCCATCATCCGGACAATAAGCTGCAGCTAAGAGCCCCTCAATATTAAGCTTAGGCACAACTGACAAAGCTTCTTCCGGGCTGAGAAGAGAGACATTTATCCCTTCTTTTTGCTGAATTTTTATATTCGACTTAAAGAGTTCAACCATTTCTTCATTATGCGCCATAAGAAGATATCCGCCCTGATAAAATTCCACAGAAAATCCGAATTCCTCTTCCATTTGGGAAAAAAGAGAAACATTCTCTTTCATTACCGCAATCGAAGCTGGAGTAGAAAACTGTTGGCGGATGCCGGCAATACAGCGTCCAGTAGAGCCTGACCCGATATATTCCTTATCGATCACAGCCAGTTTCACTCCGTTTTTACTTAGATAAGAGGCTGTGGCCATTCCCATTATCCCGGCTCCAATCACGGCAATATCATATCTTTTCGTCATGTTATTTTCCTGAAAATTGGATAAAAAATTTTATAACACAGCTATTATGCTAAGTCAAATCAACTGAAATCTTATGTCAACGCCATTCAAATATTTCCGGTTTTCTGCCACGCAATAATTTCCGGTTTTAACATTGGTTAAATTTTCTCTAAATAGCAGTTATGATGGAGAGCGGGATTATGCCTTCTCCATGGATGATCTGGAGGAGGAATA
>JAUWJP010000125.1 GCA_030607635.1 Candidatus Aminicenantota bacterium | reverse complement strand
GTCAAAATTTATGGAAACAACACCCCCAAGGGATGAGGCATAATGATCCATTTTGCCTCCTGGCTCTTTGAACTCAGCCACTTCTGCCAGGAAGCCCAACTCTGCAATTTCATCGGCCTTTTTGGCTCTCTCGTCCTTGGCTGTTTCCAGTAAGAATTTTATCCAGGCAACGACAAGGGCAGAGGAGCTTGCAGAGCCTGCATTTATCGGAACTGTGCCTTGAATAAGACAGTCCCATCCTGCTGGCAAGTTTGTACCTTTTCTTTTAAGTAAGTTGATGGAGCTTTTTAAATAATCTCTTTCTTTTGTGTATTCGAGTTCTTTTTCAACAGAAAATTCTTCAGTATCTTCGATATCAGGTAGGTTGATTTTAAATATCCTGTCTTTTCTATTTTTGAAGCTTATGGAAATTCTCAAGTTTATGGCAGCCGCAATAATGGATAAACCGAAATAGTCTTGGTGTTCCCCGAAGAGACAGATCCTCCCTGGCGCAGATACCCGAAGTTCCTCTTCTGTCATGACTTCTTTTTATACAAACTGAGATGAAATCTGTCAATGGGGTCAGACTTGCAAAACTTGAGTTATTCATGAAAAAATAAAAAGGGGACAGGCCCCTTTTTCCACCTTTTTTTCAGGAGATTTTTTGAAACACCCAGCGTTATCAATGATTTTGCATTCTATTTCGGAAAAAGAAATGCTTGCCATAAACAAGGAAGGAGTTGATTTTATAGGCATTTTTTTTTATAAAGGAGTCTCATCTTTAAGAGAAAAAAAATGACTGAGATCTGCTTTTTAGGGACAGGAGGAGCCGTTGCAACCAAAGAGAGGGATAACATGTCCTTTCTCATTGACCATGATGAGACCTTGATTTTAGTCGATTGTCCGGGGACTGTTATCCAGAAGATAAAGAAGTTTAACTATGATCCCCGCAAGGTAACTTCGATATTGGTGACACATATTCATCCTGACCATATTTATGGCTTACCTTCTTTTGTCCACGGCCTGATGCTGGATAAATGCCTTATCCGGCTTTTTGGCTCTAAAGAAACTGTTCAATTCTGCCAGGATCTTCTTGATTTGTACCACTTGCGGGATGAGAAAATAAAGGCAAGGATTGAGTTTGTTTCCCTTAATCCAGGAGAGAACTTCGAATTGAAAGAATCGCTGCAATGTGTTTCTTACAAAGTGCCACATAGTTCTTCGTCTTTGGCCTATCGTTTTCGCTTCGAGGAGGAAAAGAAAGAATTGCTTTATTCAGGAGACACACCGCTCAATCCTTTGCTTTTTAAAGAAGCTTCAGGGGTAGATTATCTGATTCATGACTGCAGCGCTCCCTCTCGCTTTTTTAAGAAATATCCTTCCCTTCATACCGTGCATACTCATTCGCTTGAACTGGGAAAGCTTTCCCAACAGGCAAAGGTCAAATGTCTTATTCCCTGTCATTTTTTTGGAGAATTGGAGTTTCCGCTTTCTGAAATCGAGGATGAAATAAGAAAAAACTACAAGGGGAGGCTTGTCATTCCGGAGGATTTAAAAAAAATAACCTTATAAGCTGAGTTGGAGGAAGGATTCGCTATTATTTTGGCAATGACATGTTGAAGGTATGAATGAAAAGATTTGTTATTATTTTAATATTATTTTTTTCTTTAGTTCTTGTCTCACAGACAAACTCAAGGAGAGAAATGGCTGACCTCGTTCTTCTCAACGGAACTGTCTGGACAGTCAATCCCGATCAACCTTGGGCGGAAGCAGTTGCCTTAAAAGGAGATAAAATTCTTGAAGCGAGCTCCTCCGAAGAAAGAAAAGGGATGATCGGGGACAACACTCAAGTCATCGATTTAAAAGGAGACTTGGTCCTCCCGGGCTTCATAGATAGCCATACTCATTTCCTTGATGGGGGTTTTTCTCTTTTGAGCATTCGTTTAAGAGGTGCGGAGAGCCGGGAAGAATTTATTACCAGAATCGATGATAAGGCTAAAGAAATCGAGAAAGGAGTATGGATTCTTGATGGTAACTGGGATCATCAGTCTTTTGATCCACCTGAGCTGCCGAGGAAAGAATGGATTGATCCTGTCACTCCCCACAATCCTGTTTGTGTGAACCGCCATGATGGACATATGGTTCTAGTGAACAGTTTGGCCTTGAAACTAGCTGGAATAACGAAAAATACTCCTACTCCTGCTGGAGGAGAAATCCTCAAAGACTCTGAGACGGGAGAGCCAACAGGAATTTTGAAAGATGCAGCCATGAATCTTGTAATGAGACATATTCCGGAACCTTCTTTCAAGGAAAAGTTGAAGGCTGCTGAGGTCGCTCTTAAGCATGCTGCTGAATTAGGCGTAACTTCTGCCCATGATATGGCTTATGCCGAAAATTTTGAGGTATACCAAGAGCTTTTAAAGCAAAATAAGCTGACAGCTCGCCTTTATGTCTATATTCCCATAACCGAGGTTGAAATTTACGCGCGACTTAAATTGAAGACTCCTTTTGGTAACAATTTATTAAAGATTGGGGGATTAAAGGGATTTGTTGATGGATCATTAGGTTCGTCGACTGCCTTGTTTTTTGATCCTTATACAGACAATCCTCGAAAAAAAGGCCTGCTCCATTCTCAAATGTTTCCTGAAGGAATAATGGAGAAGAGGATTATCCAGGCTGATAAGGCTGGTCTTCAAGTGGCTGTCCATGCTATCGGAGACAAGGCAAATAACATTCTCCTTGACATTTTTGAAAGGATAATCACTCAGAACGGAGAGAGAGACAGGCGTTGGCGAATCGAACATGCCCAACATCTTCTTCCCCAGGATATTGAGCGGATAGCAAACCTTGGCATCATTGCTTCTGTTCAACCTTATCATGCCATTGATGATGGTCGATGGGCAGAGAGAAAGATTGGCAGAAAGAGATGCCAGTACACGTATGCCTTCAAGTCTCTTGTGGAAAAAGGTGCTGTCCTGGCCTGTGGTTCAGATTGGACAGTCGCTCCTTTAGATCCTATTGGTGGGATTTATGCGGCTGTGACAAGACAGACATTGGATGGGAAGCATCCCGAAGGCTGGTTTCCGGAACAAAAAATTTCCTTGGAGGAAACCATTAGAGGTTATACTCTAAACGGTGCTTATGCAGAGTTTTCTGAGAATTTAAAGGGTTCTGTGGAAAAAGGAAAGCTGGCTGACCTGGTTGTCCTGAGCAGGAATATTTTTAAGATTCAACCTGACGAGATTCAAAAGACTGAAGTCAAAATGACTATCTTTAACGGAAAAGTCATTTACAAAAAATAGTTAGTTTAAATGATTTATATTTACTTCGCTGTTTTAATCGTTTCTTTTGCAATCCTGTTCAAGTCCGCAAGCTTTTTTGTCGAAGGAGCCTTGAGTATAGCCAGGGTGCTGAACATTTCCAAAATGGTGGTGGGAATAGTGTTTGTTGGCATGGCAACCACTGCTCCAGAATTTGGCGCTTCAGTCATTGCAGCCATTCTGGGTCATCCTGAGATTGCCTTAGGCAATGCTATCGGCTCTGTCATTTGCGATGATGGAGTTGCCCTTGCTCTGGCTGCGATTGTTGCCCCCACCGCAATCTTAATCAACTGTCGAATTTTAAAGGCCGCCGGCCTTTTTCTTATCTCTATCGATATCCTGGCCTATATCTTAGCAAGAAACGGAACAATAGGTCGGATGGAGGGAGTTCTTTTCCTCACTATATTATGCTTTTATTTTATCTTCGTTCTCCGAAAGCAGAGGTACGGTGTCGGAAAAGATGATAAGGAAAGAGATGGTTTAAGCGAGAAAGAAGAGAATCCCCCTGCCTCAAAGCTAGCCTTGTTGAAGAAGCCTATTTTTCTATTTGCCGTCGGCATTATCGGGGTCACCCTTACCTGCCGGGCAGTCATCTGGGCATCTATTAACATTGCTGAATATTTTTCTATCTCTAAGGCAATAATCGGATTGACTATCATCGCCATCGGGACTTCTCTTCCTGAAATAAGTACCTGTGTGACCGCAGCCCTCAAAGGAGAAGGGGAGATAGCTGTTGGAAATATAATCGGGGCAGATATTCTAAATGTTCTGTGGATTATAGGCGTTTCTTCCATTGTCAATCCTATAAGGGTTGAATTGAACATTATAAACTTTGCTTTTCCTTTTATGATATTGATAGTGATAACGATGCTTGTAGCCATGAGAATCGGCTGTCGAATAGGAAAGATAAAGGGTTTTATTCTTTTTGGGCTCTATATCCTCTATTTATTTTTAACTCTTAAACTTTTCACTTAGAAAAAAGGGGACAGGCTACTTTTTTTCCGAGGTATAGGCCTGAAAAGAAAGGGAGAGAGGGCTTTTTCCCGAGGAAGGGGGGAGTCTCTCTTTAGCGGGCTTGATGAATCAAGCCCCTACATCCAACGGACATTCCCCGCGGAAAAGTAGCCTGTCCCCATTTTATTCCTTTTTATTCGATTATTGTTGTTCGTAAAGAATTTATTTGTTATTATATCTTGTTTCTGAGTAGCAGGAGGAAAAATTGAATATTGGTGTTATAAATGAAAGTTCGAAAATAGAGAACAGGGCTGGTTTAACTCCGAGCAGCGTTTCTTTACTGGTGGAAAACGGGCTTACAGTCTATGTGCAGGCTGGAACAGGATTGAAAGCTGGATACACCAATGAGGAATATGTTGCCCAAGGGGCAAAAATTGTCTTTACAAAAGATGAAGTTTTTGGACGCTCGGATATTGTTCTCAATATCTCACCCCTGGATGAAGAGGAATGCAAGCTCGTTAAAAAGGACCAGATTTTATTCGGATTTCATCATTTAGCTGTTTCCAAAAAGTGTAATATTGAGGAACTTCTCAAGAAAAAAGTCACCATCATCGGCTATGAAATAATCCAAGAAGAGAATGAAGTCCTTCCTTTTATCGAGAGTATAAGTGAGGTTGCAGGTCAGATGTGTCTGGCCATATCGGGTCATTATCTTCAAACCAGTCAAGGCGGTCGAGGTGTTATCATCGGTGGCGTCGTAAGCGTTCCTCCAGTAACTGCTGTTGTAGTCGGAAGTGGTGTCCTGGCCAAAAGTGCTATTAAAAGCATGCTCGGAGCCGGAGCGCATACTATTGCATTGGGCCGATATATGGACAGGTTGAGAGAATTAGAGGAAATAACTTCAGGCAGATTGGTCACTCTCTTCGCCAGCAAATACAATCTGGCGCGAATGACAAAAGTTGCAGATATCCTTATAGGGGCGGTGCTTCGTCCTGGAGAGAGAGCTCCTATCATGATAACAAAGGATATGATCACGACAATGAAAAAAGGTTCCCTCATCATTGATCTGGCTATCGACCAGGGAGGATGTATTGAGACTAGCCGTTTAACAACCCTCGAGCAGCCAACTTATGTTGAAGAAGGAATAATTCATTACTGTGTTCCTAATATCACCTCCTCTGTAAGCCGGACCTCTACAAAAGTTTTATCCAATTTAGTTGCACCCTGTCTGCTTGAGATAGGAGAATCAGGGCTTGAAAAGTGTTTGAGAGAGAATAAATCTCTGGCGAGGGGTGTTTATGTCTTTCGTGGAAAAATAGCCAGGCAGAATATAGCGGAAAGATTTGGTCTGGATTATAAAGACATATTTTCAT
>JAUWJP010000251.1 GCA_030607635.1 Candidatus Aminicenantota bacterium | reverse complement strand
TGCGCAGCTCAGAATTATCAACTAGAGTGCGGACCTCTTCATGTTCAGGCAGACGCACAAGTTTGGTTGCTGGAGGCTCATCAAATGCGCAGAAGGTGTGAAAAGCCCAGCGCGAATCAGGGGAAATCCGATAGCTGTGTGTGCCGCTTTGATTGGAAGGCGTTACTCGTTCAGCCTGGCCTGAGCCGTCTAACGGGACCCTGTAAAGATAGCGCTGCGTAGGATTTTCAGGCGAAGCTGTAAAATACACCCAGCCTCCATCCTCATCAACACTCTGCAGGTTAACTATGTCATATTCGCCAGGAGTTAGAAGTCCAACTTGCTTCCAGTCCCGTGAGACTATATAAATGTGCCTCCAGCCATCGCGTTCGCTTACCCAAATGAAGTGCCTTCCCTTATCCAGCCAGTCCAGGTCATTCTCCACATCAATCCAGGCATCATCTTGTTCAGTCAGAATTGTCCGTACGTTTCCGCTTTGAATATCGCCCAGCATCACCCAGTTCGTGTTCTGGAGACGGTTAAGGCGCTGGAAATAGACATCTCTTGAGTTTTCCGCCCAATCCATCCGTGCAAGATAATGGTTTCTTGAATCTCCGGGCAATTCAAACCAGCGAGTCTCACCTCCTCCTGCACTCACCACTCCGATGCGGCTAGCAGGGTTGGTCTCCCCGACTTTGGGATACTGGATGGGGATGAGACTTGGGTAGAGTGAGTCAGTATTGTTTATTAGATAAAAAGTTTTTACTCCTCTGGTATTAAGCTGCCAGTAAGCTATCCATTTTCCATCCGGACTCCATCGATACCCGTCCCTGAGCGATAATTCCTCTTCATAGACCCAGTCAAAAGTTCCGTTGATGATTGTCTGGGAGCCATCCTGTGTTAACTGCTCTATCCGGTGATCTTTCAGGTCCTCCACGTAGATGTTGTTTTTGCTGACATATCCGACTCGATCGCCTTCAGGGGAAAACTTGGCAAACATGAGTGTTGAAGGCTCTGCACCTCCCCCAAGTTTGTGTAAGCCCCAGTAGTTTAGATCAAGAATCCAGTAGTCTCCTCGCGTGTTCTGACGCCAAACACGTTTTGTGTTGGTGAAGATAAGGAGCTTTTTTCCATCCAAAGACCAATCATAATTATCGATCGAAAGAGGTTTTGACTTTCCGGCAGGGATGAGCCGGCTGGCAGGTACAAGAATTTCGCGTGCTCCGGTCTCAGCATCATACAGAACGACATCCTTGACGTCCTGATCCGACTCTGAAGATTCCAGGACCGTATAAGCATTCCTGTGCTTCAGCCAGCGTGTGGGACCGAGACGCTCGGTCTTGAACTCTTTGAGGCTAAAAATGCGCTCCAGGTTCAGAAGAGGAGAATCCTCTTCTTGCTCCCGTTGTGATGTGCAGGCTAGCAATAAAAGAAAAATGGGCAGAAAAGATATGAAAACGAAAAGCCGCTTCATGGCTTCCTCCTGTAGTTTTTTCTGCCCTATTGTAACTCTGGGGTATAAATTTAGCAAAGAAACGGATAAGAAAAAATGGGGCCAGGCCCCATTTTCCAAGAAAGAGAACATTCTCAATTTGAGGACATAACAGCAGAAAATGGGGCCTGGCCCCATTTTTTCTTCTGGATACATTATTTGCTCTCGTCCGCTAAGTAATCTATGTGCATTCACTTTGCGACTCAAGGCAGGAAAAAGGTCTTTAATGCAATTTTTACCGAGTTCTATCGACTAAATTATATGCAAGGAAAGTAAGTCCAAAGTTTTGTAGCTCGGAGATTAGAGAGGAGGAATGAATGGATAAGAAATTTTATATTAAGGGATTTAATGAAACATCCGAGTCCCCGGTCTTTAAAGATAAAGAGGCTTATTCTTGGAGAGAAGCAAGCATAAGAGCGAAAGAATATTTTGAACATAGGAAATTCCTCAGGAAAGTAGTGATCTTTGAGCAAGGAGAGGGAGATGAGGAAAAAATCGTCAAGCTTATCTTTAAGAATGTATTTGGTGCGATCGAGGAAGTAGATGTCTGGAAGCTGCCTGATACAAAAAGAAACAGATAATCGAATTCCTTTTTTTGTCCCCTTTTTTCTGTTTGGAACTGCCCTTATTTTTTCCAAGATTAGCAGGTATTTTTTTGTCCGAATTCTTCATGTTTTTAAAATTGTTAAATACCGGCTTTTTAATTTGACATCCATTATTTCCTGATATATAGATTCTAAGTGTATCAGCAGGTAAAATAAAACCAAAGGAGAATGAAAATCGTCGTAACCCAAAAAGAGATAGATCTTCCAGGAAGAAGAAAATGAGAACCTTTTTTAAGGTTATTTTGGCCGTGCTATTTATTGTATTGATTATGACAATCTCCTTCAGAGTGAAAAAGACTGCCTGGAAAGGGACCATTGAAGAGGAGTATGGAGTAAAAGTCGTTAAGAATCCTAAAAAACCAATTTATGATGATGCTGTTTTTAGTCTTAAAGAAGACTTAGCTTTAGGAAAAAAAGAGAGAAATGAAAAACATATGTTTTATCTTCTCACGGATATGGATGCAGATAGTAGCGGGAATATTTATGTTTTAGATAGCGAAAATGTAAACATAAAAGTTTATGATCCAAAAGGCCGTTTCTTAAAGGTTTTTAGCCGAAAGGGCAAAGGTCCTGGCCAGTTGTCAAATCCCATTGATATTTATATTGATGATAAAGATCTGATTTATGTTTGTGATTCAGGTAATAATCGGATATCCATTTTCGACGGACAAGGGGATTTTGTCAGTTCTATTAATTTTAAAGAATATTCTGCTGGAAAGATAATCGGGATTAATCCGCGAGGAGGGATTATCCTCAGGGTAGACAAGACTTCCATTGAATCAAGCATGAGTTTTATTACAAGGTCTTATTTCATCAATATGTATTCTGACCGGTTTGATTTCAAGAAAAACTTATACAGTATTAGCGTTCCTATTATGCAGCATTTCCGCAAAGGGGAAAAAGGGATTGCATTGAGTATCCCTTATCAAAAAGAACTATGCTGGACATTGGATTCCTCGGGCAATGTGTATATAGGGGAATCTCAAGCGTATGAAATTCAAGTATTTTCGTCCTTAGGGAAGCAGATTCGGCGGATTGAAAAAGAGTATGAGCAAAGCAAAGTCTTAAAGCCTGATATTGATAATTGAACTAAACCGCTCCGCGGTAGATACCTGATCCCTTTATCCATCCTATCGATAAAAACCTCTCCTTACATCCTGTCCTTTACTTCAAAAAATCCTTTTATCTTTGCTAAAAGACTCCTTCCATAATAGAGTTCTCCTGCCACCGGATATGCAGGTGGAAAATCC
>JAUWJP010000199.1 GCA_030607635.1 Candidatus Aminicenantota bacterium | reverse complement strand
GAGATTTATAAAAGCGATGGAATTGGTCAGGGCAAGTGTTGGAGCGTAAAGGAGGCAGTAGAACAGCATCAACCACATCATGGTTCTGTAATCTGTAACACTTGAGACAAAAACAAGCAACGCACCGCCTGTAAGCTGTAAAAAACCAACGACTTTCTGGGAGGCGAAATAGCGGTCTGCAATTTGTCCACTTATGAAAGGAGCGATTATTGTAGCCAGAGGAAGCAAACTGTAGATGACTCCAAATTGTAATCCAGTGAAACCAAGAGTTTCCTTTAGATAGGCAGAAAGTACGGGAGCCCATGCTCCCCAGATTGCATACTGCAAAAACATCATTATGCCAAGACGTAATTTTACGTTCATGCTGGTCTCACTTTCAGTGATGATTCAGTAGCTTTTTTATATTAATTATCCTTATTGCTGTCCGGGATTCCTCTCACTTTCATATTTAAAAAGCAAAATAGGTTTAAACGATTTTCTTGTTCACGGGGTCCCATTCTACTTTGCGTCCTTCCAGATAGGAGATAGTTGCCATGTGGCATGTTATCGCTTCTTCGAAGCCGCGGTCTATATTGCAGCTCGTTTGTCCGCCATTCCTGATACAGTCAAGCCATTCTTTGATATGGAGATGAGTTGTATTAACTCTCCTTCCTCCCTTAAGGGTGTACATTAGTCCTCGAGTAGCAAAATATCTTTCTGTTGCCGAAGTGACTGTGTCAATCCCTTTTAATCCAGGTTGGTAAGTGAATAGCGGCAATGAAGTGTTTATGATATTGTTCATAATTTTTTCTTTATACCGCGTCGATTCCCAATCAGCTGTGACTGTCAGACTGGAGCCGACCTCCATTGAAGCGTCATGACCCATAAATATTTTCCCGCGGTTTCTGCCATTGGCGAGTGTTGCGCTGTAGATTAGCGTCAAATCCCTGTCAGGGTATTCATACACAGCCTGGAAAACATCAGGAACATCACGACCGTCTTGAAAAAAATAGATCCCGCCAGAAGCCACTACCGATTTAGGAATGCCTAGCTCCAGGATTTGATTAACAGCATCATATTCATGCGATAACAGATCACCGGAGAGACCTGTTCCGTAATCAAACCAGCAGCGCCAGCGGAAAAACCGTTCCAGACTGAAGGGTGCTTTGTTGGGAGCGGCTCCTTGAAACTGCTCCCAGTCGATTGTTTCAGGGCTTCCTTCATCGTGGATTTCATAAACCCAGGCTCCGTTAGGAGAGTTGCGGTTTGTCGTTGTCTCAACAAGGGTAATTTTTCCGAGAATATTCTTTTCCGCAATTTGCTTGGCTTTGATATAACTATCCTGCTGTCGACCTTGATGTCCTAACTGGAAAACCTTGCCGCTGTTTTTAACGGCCTCAGTGATTTTAAATGTTTCAGCAATAGTCCTGGTCATGCACTTCTCACAGTAAACATGTTTTCCTGCGTTGACGGCATCGATCGTCATCTGAGTATGCCAGTGGTCAGGAGTTGCAATGATCACAGCGTCGATATCATTGCTCTGGATTAGATCCTGGTAGTGAATATAACGTCTTGCTCCCTTTAATAATCCAGAGTCTCCACCTGGCCTGGTATCATTTTTGGAAGCGGCGATACCTCTCTCTGCTCTGACATCGAACACATCGCAAACTCCGGTCAGGGCTATATTCAAATCCTCCTGGGTTAAAAAAGTTTCTAAGCCCTTATTCAGTTTATTGTCTTTAGCTTGCTTCTTTTTTCTCTCTATCCAGTCAGGATGAGCAAAGCCCGCACCATGCACGAGGTCTTCGCCTCTGCCTCCGAAACCGATGATTCCCAGCCTTATGAGTTCCTTGGGCTTTTTCAGGATGGTTTTGGGAAGAACTGTGGGTGCTTTCCTGCTTATGCCCAGTTCCGCAAGGATCTCCTTTTTCTTGAAATCATCCGATAGTTTCTTTTTTAAAAAAGCGTATAAAAACGGACCAAAAACGGGAATTGTCGCTATTCCTTTGAGAATATCCCTGCGCTCGAGACTCACCTTTTCTATTTTGGAGGTCTTTTTGCTCTCGCGGCCAATTATTTTTTCTTTTTTGGCAGGCTTTTTGTCTATCTTATCTGTTAATTTTTCTTTATTGGTGAGTTTTATGTTTTTCTTATCCGTTATCTTTTTTTTGTTGGATAGTTTTTTGCTTATCTTACCAGTTACCTTTTTCTTTTTGGCAGGCTTTTTGCCCGGTCTATTAGAGGATTTTTTCTTTTTTTTCTGCTTCATTCGAATTCCTCCAAAAAAATATTTTCAGAATTTTTTATTCATGTTTCTTTTTTAAAAAAATCAGCCTGTCTAATCCGATGATTGTTCCTGTAGGAAATATTGTCAGTACAAACAAGGCACACATCTCTATCAAGTTCTTGTTAACGATTAGATAGCTTCCTTCGACAGGAATTGAGTATGTATACCCGATAAACGGAGGATTAAAAACATAATATAAAAATAAAAGAGCAATTGCGGAAATACTTGCAATTCGAGTCAAGCATCCTGCTATCAATCCCAATCCAATAACAATCAATCCCCACATATTTAAAAAGTCAATTATTCCTAAGGCTGTGGAGTTCGCCACTATCGACGTAGCCAGGCCTGAAAATATCCCTTTTGTCTCTAGAAGAAATCCAGCTGAGGACCAATAAGGATTAAGCACTTTAACGATGCCCTCATAAAGAAAATGCCAACCGATCAGAATCCTCAGAACTACAAGAGAAGTTAATTGAGTCGCAGTATAATTTGGCAACCGGGTTGGACATAACGCCAGATAAAATAATGTTTTTTTCAGCATCTTTCCCCTACCTTACATTTTGGATTGAAAAGCATAGGTTTTTCTATAAAACATTAATTCAGGTTAATCAGAATTAAAATATACAGATTTAGAAGGCGTGTCAATACTTCAATTTTATTTGACTTTTTCTGAAAATTTGATAAGAATTCTAAGCGGTGAGTTTATCAAGATAATAAAGAAGGAGACAGCAATGGAGAGACGTGAATTTTTCAAAAAAGTGATTATAACTCCTCTTCTCACACCTCTATTCCTTGCAGCAAAAAAGAGGAAAAGCGGCTGCGAGCTTTATCTTATAGAAGACAACCCTGAAGAATTCTTCCCTTTAATCCTTGAAGAATTGCATAATTACGTCGCAAACTACGGACCCAGCTTTGCCTTTCTCAATTCTCATCCCCATGAGAATGATCTAAGGCGAATTCTCTCTCAGAGAGGCTTAACATATGTCCAAACACCCATCCAAGCTGATTTGACTCTTTCATTCAGCCCTCTTCACGAAAAAACTCTGCCTTCCTTCACTTTAATAAGAGAAGGAAGAATTTGGGATATAAGATCTCGTAAACTCTATTCTCTATGGAGAAAAATGAATAAAAATCAACGACGCTCCTCCTGTTTGACAATAGCTTCATTTAAAAGCACACAATCTCATCCCTTATCTGGAAAATATGTTTCTGTGTACAAGGAAGGAAGCAAGATCGAGATGATTTCATTGGAGGAAAATGTCACCAAATCTTACAGAACCAGAGGAGGAAAAATAACTCTTGGAGTCAAAGATGGAAAAGCCTGGGTTCCAGAATCATCCTGCCGCCATAAAATCTGCCTCCATTCTCCGCCCGTATCTTTTGCTGGCGAACGGATTATCTGCGTCCCAAACCATTTTCTCTTAGAAATAAAAGGTTCCCGTTATATCGATACATCCATTGGCTAGAAAACTCTGCATCCTTCTGCTTGCCTCTCTCATTCTTCTCCCGGGTTGTGGTGTAAAGGAGAGGTGGCACACCTCAACACTGCTTGCTTTTGATACTATCTGTGAGATAAATATCTTCTGTTCTTCCTCCACGTTTAAATCCGCTCAAGAAGAAGTGCAACAGGTATTTTCTGAAATTGAATCCCTTTTTTCACCTGGAGCTGATGATTATTCATCTCCTCTCGTTCTAGATCTTTT
>JAUWJP010000065.1 GCA_030607635.1 Candidatus Aminicenantota bacterium | reverse complement strand
TTTTATACTTATAATTTTCCTTGTCAATTAGATACTTATAAGTCAACAATTCATTCCTTGCCTTCTGATTAAACCACCTATTTAAATATTCATTATTTGTTACAGTTATTTCAATTGAATAAGTTTCAGGTTTTAATAAATTGAGTTGTATATTATCCTTTTGGATTGAACTTCTAAGTTTCTCTAAAATATCATGTATTTCTTTTTTTGCTATTCCCAAATCGTATTTAGCTGTTTTTGCTTTTGTAATCAATACATTAAATTCTGAAATATCAAATCCTATAGAGTTTATACCAAGTTCATTAGCTTGCACTAATGTTGTCCCTGAACCACAGAAAGGATCTAAGACCGTCTGCCCGTGTTTAAAATACTTTCTCAAGAAAATCTCGACTAGTTGTGGAATAAACTTGCCTAAGTATGGATGTAATCTGTGGACATGTTTAGTTCGTGCTTTTTCTGGTAAATCGATTTCTCTCCAATTGAGGTTCAAACTGTTCAAGGGAGTTTCTGAGTTTACTGAGGGAGGATCTGTTGGTTTTTGATTATTTGTATAAATTTCGACTCTTTTTTCTTGGTTTGTTAACATTTATAAGCAATTAATTTAAAGACTTCCATTAATTTATACCACATGGGAAAAATCTAAGTCAATTTGGCGTTCGTTTATAATTTTCATTTTTTTAGTTTTTTATAGCATTCATTCCTGGACAATCTGACATTAATTTCCATAAGTGATCAGCAACAATTATTTTCATATTGCCTCACGAGAAAATCTTGGCCTTACTCTTGAAGCAATATCTCCGCTGGAATGCCTAATCCTTTATGAAGAGCTCGCATCATAGAAAGCGAAAGAGGCCTTTTTTTATTAAGGACTTCAGACACTTTGCTTTTACTGCCTATGAAAGGAACAAGAGCCTGCTGATTTATATTTAGTTGTTCCATTCTAAACTTAATTGCCTTGACAGGATCTGGTAGATCTATTGGATATTTTTTTTCTTCATAAAGCTCCACAAGGGTTACTAAAAGCTCTAATTCATTCCCTTGGGGAGTGTTTGGTTCAGCATTCATTAACTCATCTATGCGAGCTAATGCTCTTTGGTAGTCTCCCTCAGTTTTAATAACTTTGTAAGTCATTATATTTCCTCTTCATTGGTCTTGTCATGTTCTTTATGACATGATTTATTGTCCTTAGCGTATCAAAGTATTGAAGAGAAGCTTGAATGTGCCGTGAGTCTGGCACCGATGCTGAGTCCTGAACCCGATGAGAACCACCTGGCCCTTACCATGTTTAGCAGAGACCATCGCCGCTTTCTTGGATAAATGCTCCTCCCCTATCAGCCAACCGCTTTGAAGGATATCGCTGTCGATGTAACGGACAACAGTCTCGTAGTCTTCATTGTGTTGGCCAGGTGTAATGACAAATGCCATGCTGCTCCTAAAGAGAACCAAGCCCTCTGACGGCATCCCATAGGCTAAGGGGTGGTTATTATCGAAGGTAGCCTTGAGCGTTGAACCCGGACAGAAGAACTCCGTAGAGCTTAGATCGTCCACTGTATCACGTACACTCAGCTCGAACTTTTCGATCGCAAAGCTGCAAGCTTCACCCAGCGTGACCAAAGTTCCTCCCTTCTCCACGACCGCTTTAAGTGCTTCGACGCCCTCTTTGCCGATTCCACTTCGATACTCAGGGGGAATTTCCGAAATGCGCCGCCCGTATCTTGAGTCTGGGGGAATATCACCGGTTATCATTCCTGTCGAATCTGAGGGAAGGATGATAACGTCATACTTTTTGACAAGGTTTCCCTTTTTTATCTCTGCGTCCATGAGGGATGTATAGGGAAACGAGAATTTTTCGAGAACAAGCCGGGTCCAGCCTTCGTCCATATTTCCGCCATAGTAGCGCTGATACATGCCTACACGCCTCCGTTTGCCCTTGTGGGTTCCTTCCCTAGGCTTACTCTCAAGGGCCTTAAAGTGGACGCCTGTCTGCTCTGCCACATTCTTGAGGACAGACTCAGGTCCACCAGAGACGATGAAGGCTCCAGGGCAGAGTCCTGAGACAGCGTTGTCAATGCGCTGGACCGAGATCTTTTTATCAAACAGCAGGTTTACGGCCTTGAAGCTCTCGTTCAGCCGTCCGTCGAGCACGAAACCCGAGCCACCTGTGGTAACCTTCCCTGAGACTCGCGTTTGGCCAGTCAGTGTCTGGAAATCGCCGCTGACAGCCTCGTTAATCGGGTCGACACGGACACCCATGAACTCGTTCATGGTGTGTGTTGCCAGGTCGTAAGGCCGGAGCGGAGAGCCGTCTTTGTCCCTGGTCCACTTGTTATCGGCGTAATGAGTCTGGCCGAGCAAATTCCGGATCAAACCCATTTTGGGTTGTGCCAGAGATATGAGGTATGAGCCTTTCGGATAGGTCAAACCGCCGACTGTAAACTCTTTTCGGGCCTGACGGATTTCAATGCCAGACAATAACAATGTGTTGACCATCTTAAGAGCGGTCAGAGAATCGTGTTGAGCAACCGGGATGACATAGGCTTTAGGCTTGCCCTGAGCGCCGCGGTCTGTCTGGCGTTTGGCCTTGAGGTAGGCGTTCCAGAGCACGGTCTCCTTGTTCCTGGCGGCAAGGTCCAGAAGTGCCCAGGCTGAGATCTTCTTCTGTTCGACGATATCGCGGAGTCTCCACCAACCACCAGGCCAGGGATTCGGGAAAGTGGATTGGGCCTCATAGTCTGGAAACTGCCTGGAACCTCCCCGGAGCTGCTCGGGATGGATAAACAGGGGGGTTGCAAGCCTTGTACTGGCTGACTCGGTAAGCATCCCGGCGATGTTGTGGAAGGGAGTAATCCAGTGCCATCCGAAATGGCCCCAACCAGGATACTGGGCAGCGTTGAGGATGCCTGCTTTTCCTGCCTCCTCCAGCTTATAGGCGATGTGGGCGCCATACCAGCTATGCTCCCGCCAGATGAGAGGATCTGCGTAGGGACGAATGGGTTCGCAGTAGGGTGGAACGTAGAACCGGGCACCGTAGCTTCCCATTTGGTGATGGTCGATGTATGCCTGAGGGACCCAATCCCTGAACATTATCTTGGCTGCGTACACTGACTCGGCGAGGTTGATAAAATCGCCGTCCCGGTTGTTATCATGGCCTGCATATTTGTGGTACAGCCAGGGTAGACTAGAGCCCTCGAACTCCGTACCAACTGTCTTGCGATACCAGTCAGTGACCATTATCTGACCGTCCGGGTTAAAGCTCGGCATCAAAAAGAAGACCACATTGTTCAGGATCCGCTGCGTCTCTTCATCATTCCGGGTGACGAGGTCATAGGTCAACTCAGGGGTCATCTGGGTGCCCCCTATCTCGGTGGCGTGGAGGCTCATGGACTGGCAGATAACCGCCTTGCCTTCGATGCCGAGTTTCTTAATCTCATTATCGGGGATGCCACGCGGATTGCTGATCCTGGCATTAACTTCCCTCAGCCGATCAAGGTTGGCCAGATTCTCTGGAGAGGATATAATGACCAGCAAAAAGGGATGGCCCATGGTGGACTGTCCCATATTAATGACCTTGAGCTTATTGGTTTCTTTTTCCAGAACTTTAAAGTAGTCGACGATTTTGTCCCAGCGTGCGATTTTTCTATCGGTGCCTAGCTCGAAGCCAAAGAATTCCTGGGGAGATGTGATCTTTTTTTGGGCAATGGTGATTTGGGCTAGAAAAACCAGGCCGATTATCACCAGTGCGAGATGGATATGAATAGTCCTCAGTAATTTAACGTTTTTTCTCATTTAGGACCTCCTTGAAAAAAATACGATTCCAGGGTCTGTTTAAACAGAGGAAGAAGGTTTGTTATCGTATTTTTATACTTCATTATTATTTAGATTTGACGATATATTTCAACAAATATTTTAAGAGAGTATCGCATCCGTTTAAATGTATCGCTTGTGTCGTAATAGGAAATGAAGCCTTATTCAAATATACCTCTCCCCTATTGTGTGGTTGAAATCTGATAAATGATGATCTGGCTCAGAATAGCAAGATCAAGGAATGTTTAAAAAGTTGGATTTTAAAAGATGTTTGAGAATTTCAGGGGGATTTAGCTAATATGCTTTGATACGGGCTGACTTTTAGCCGGCCGCTTTCATATTAACCTCTGCTCATGGCATCTAAAAATTCATTATTAGTCTTTGTTTTTGACATTTTATCCTGAAGTAACTCCATAGCTTCTACCTCGCCGAGCGAACTTAGAACTTTCCTTAATATCCATATTCTGTTGAGATCTTTATCCTTGATAAGGAGTTCTTCTTTTCTCGTTCCTGAGCGGGTAATATCAATAGCTGGGAACAACCTTTTGTCTACAAGCCTTCTGTCAAGATTAATCTCCATGTTGCCCGTTCCCTTGAATTCTTCAAATATGACTTCATCCATTCGGCTGCCAGTGTCAACCAGGGCTGTTGCAACTATTGTTAGACTTCCGCCTTCCTCAACTTTTCTTGCTGAACCAAAGAACTTCTTTGGTTTATTTAGCGCGTTTGCATCTATTCCTCCGGAAAGAACCTTCCCTGAAGGGGGAATAATCGCATTATGAGCTCTTGCTAAACGTGTTATACTGTCAAGCAAAATGATCACATCTTTTTTAATTTCCACAAGCCTTTTTGATTTTTCAAGCACAATATGAGCAACCTGAGCATTTCGTATTGGCGGTTCGTCAAAGGTCGAAGCGACAACTTCTCCGTTAATGCTTCTCTGAAAATCTGTAACTTCTTCAGGACGTTCTGCAATTAGAAGAACAACGAGATAAATCTCCGGATGATTTTTTTCAATCGATTTGGCAATTGTTTTTAAAAGCGTTGTTTTTCCGGCTCGAGGTGGAGAGACAATCAATCCTCTCTGTCCTTTTCCTAGCGGAGTCAGGAGATCCATCACTCTGGCGTTGAGATTTTTTTTGGTACCATCTTCTAACTTGATTTTCTCAAAAGGGTAAAGAGGAGTGAGAGTGTCAAACTTCACATTCCTTCTTGTTTCAAGGATCGTGGCAGGATGAGTAAAATTAATGGCTTCGATCTTGATAAGGGCGAAATATTTCTCTCCATTTTTAGGTGGACGGACAATTCCTGAGATCGTATCGCCTGTTCGGAGCTGGAATTTTCGAATCTGAGAAGGAGAAACATAGATATCATCATGGCTGGGTAAATAACTGAATTCAGGTGCTCTTAGGAACCCAAATCCGTCGTCGAGACATTCAAGTACTCCCTCTGAGAAAAGCAGGCCATTTTTTTTAGCTTGGGCTTCCAAGATTCTGAAAACGAGGTTGTGCTTGTTTGAATCCTCTTTTTCATAATCTGCAAGACCTACTTCTGCAGCAATTTTAAATAAATCTGAATTTTTCTTTTCTTCAAGTTCAGCTAAATTGAACTCTGTCATTTTACTTACCTCTCTTGTGATTAATTTTTAGACGGCAATGTTATATTGAATTAATGGTAAAAAATTTAATTATGCAGTATTAATGAGTTAAGGATGGCTCTTGAGGGCCTCCCCCTTCCTCTTCACCTTCAGGAATTTCAGAGGAAGCGGCAATTTTTCTCTTTTTTGGCTTTGTTGGCAATTCTCTGGTTAAGGCTATCTCTAAGACTTCATCCATGTTCTCTACAAAATGGATTTTAATATCCTCTTTTACGTTTTTTGGTAAATCTTTTAAATCAGGCTTGTTATCCAGAGGAATAATGGCTTCTTTTATTCTTTCTCGGTGAACTGCCAGTAGTTTTTCTTTTATGCCGCCAACAGGAAGAACTCTTCCTCTTAGAGTGATCTCTCCGCTCATTGCCACTTTTTTGCTTACTGGAATTCCCGAGAGGAGAGATATTATGGAAGTAGCGACAGTTATCCCGGCAGAGGGGCCTTCTTTTGGAGTTGCGACTTCTGGAACGTGGATATGAATATCGTAGTTTTTGTGTAGATCCTTAGCAATGCCATACTCAAATATTTTTCCCCTGACATAACTGAAAGCAGCTTGAGCGCTCTCCCGCATGATTTCTCCGAGATGTCCGGTTAGAGTAAAGTTCCCTTTTCCATAAACCTTTGTGACCTCAAACGTTAAAAGCTCTCCTCCAAATTCTGTCCAGGCCATTCCTATAGCCACCCCAACCTCATCTTTTTTATCTATCTCTGCTCGTCTAAACCTTGGTATTCCTAGATATGCTTCCAAATTTTTTTGAGTTACTTTTTCTTCGTGAGTTCTACCTTCTGATACGACTTTTTTCACCACTTTCCGACAGATTGAAGTTATTTCACGTTCTATATTTCTCACTCCAGCTTCTCTGGTGTAATTACGAATGAGATTCATAATAGCCTTGTCAGTAATTTTGATGTTATGCTTTTTAAGGCCATGAATTTTCAGCTGCTTGGGTAATAAGAAATGTTTGGCTATCTGGAGCTTCTCATCCTCTGTATAACCGGGAAGTCGGATAATTTCCATCCTGTCAATCAAAGGCCGAGGGACGGGCTCGATCATGTTTGCCGTCACGATAAACATAACCTGGGAGAGGTCGAAATCAGTATCTATATAATGATCTAAGAAAGTGCTGTTTTGTTCCGGATCTAAGACTTCCATCAACGCAGATGCAGGATCTCCCCTGAAGTCCATGCTCATCTTATCAACTTCATCAAGTAAAAAAACTGGATTCTTTGTTTTAGCTCTTTTGACCATCTGGATAATTCTTCCGGGATAAGCTCCTATGTATGTCCTTCTATGTCCTCGAATTTCAGCCTCGTCTCTGACTCCTCCCAACGAAAGGCGAACAAATTTTCTTCCTGTTGATCTGGCGATTGAACGGCCAAGGGAGCTCTTCCCTACTCCAGGAGGGCCAATGAAGCCTAGAATTATACCCTTCGGATTTTTCACAAGTTGACGAATGGAAAGGTACTCTAATATCCTTTCTTTGACTTTATCTAATCCAAAATGGTCTTCATGTAATATTTTCTCAGCCTCTTTTAGGTTTCTTTTCTCTCTTGATTTTTTCGTCCAGGGCAGAGATATGAGCCAGTCCAGGTAATTTCGACAGACTGTGGCTTCTGCTGACATCGGGGGCATTGCCGCCAGCCTTTCTAGTTCCTTGGAAGCCTTCTCTTCTGCATCCTTGGGCATATTGGCCTTGGCGATCTTCTGTCTCAGCTCCTCGATTTCGTTTGGTTGCTCTTCCTTTTTATAACCTAACCCCGTAGGAAAAACTTTTTGGTTTGGATCCATGAAAGGAGTTTTCCTCCGGCTGTATCTTTTTCCATCTTTTTTTAATCTCGAATGAATTTTTAATATTTCGTTTTCTAAAATGAAGTTAAGCCTTCTTATCCTTTCTAAACTGTTGATCGTCTCCAGCAGATTTTGTTTTTCTTCTAAATGAAGATAGAGGTGGGAGGATATAATATCAGCGATCCTATCAGGACTGTTGTCCCTAAAAGCGGGAATGATGGATTCAAAATTTGCATTCTGGCTGAGTTTCAAATAATCTTCGAAAAGTGTCAAAACTCTTTTTAGAAGTTCTTTAGTCTCAGCGCTGTCTCCCTCGATTTCTTTTATTTCTTTAGCCAGAACCTGATAATAGGGCGTAGTGCTTAAGTATTCAATGATTCTTCCTCTTGTCTTTCCCTCAACGATAACTTTGACATTTTTGTCGTCCATTTTGATCGCCCTGATAATTTTGGCTATTATGCCTATAGAATAGATATTGCTCGGGCCTGGATTATCTAAAGACGCATCCATCTGGGCAGACAAGAAAATCATCTTATTTTTTTCCATCCCTGCTTCCAGTGCCTGGATGGATGAGGCGCGACCGATGATGAAAGGAACTAAAGTCGACGGGAAAACTACGACATCTCTTAAGGGGATCAAGGCAATATTTTTCAAAACTTCAGAGGAGCTGCGGGAATTTTGCATTTTAATACTCCAGTATTTTATTTCAAGCTGTGAAAATTTAATCCATTCCTTATTTGATTGAGTATCGGGGGATTCAAATCATGAGATACTGATCATTCTATTATAGCGTGTTCAACTAAAAAGTCAACTGTCTT
>JAUWJP010000051.1 GCA_030607635.1 Candidatus Aminicenantota bacterium | reverse complement strand
GCTTTTGCCTCATCCAGCGATAGATTGTCTCTCTTCCGATCCTGGCTTCCTTAGCAGCAGCATCCAGAGAATCGGCTTTTAAGATAATCGGGATAGCCTTCAACTGTTTGGCCGTCAACGTCTCTTTCTCTATTTCTGTCCCATTTTGTCTCATTTTGTCATACTCTCTTTTTCAATAGCTTCTTTTTCTCTTTGACCTCTTTTTTAATCTCTTTCTTTATCAGCTTCCTGTCCGCATCCAGCATCCCAGTATGAACACCGGTCAATTTCTTCCCTGGCTTCCCGATCTTTATATCAGCATCGAAGGATTCTTTTGTTCTGTATGCCAGATCAACAAGCTCATCCAGAGGAGTTTTTCCGTCATGTATGCAACTCATCTTTTCCTCTATGACTTTTTTGCCTGTTATCCTTTCTATAGTCTCAATAAATATATTTCTCATTTCTCACGCTCCTTTATCTTTTGCTCAAGTTCTTCCTTTCTCTTCTTCAAGACCTCGATTCTTTGTTCGATTAACTCTTCCTCTGGAGGAAGGAGGACAGGTTTTTCAATAAGAGGTTTTAGGGGGGTAAATCCTCCTAATTCATCGGGCCTTTCATCTGTGAAGATCCTGGAGATAATGAAAAAAATATCGCCTTCCTGGTAAAAAGTTCCGTCTTGATTCTTTACCTTACCGTCTTTTATTGCTTCGATTTTGGTTGCCATTCTCTTCTTGCCATCGGGATCGGCCCTGTCCCCATTATAAGAATCCCGGACAATCCAGAGCCTCGCCTTTGGACGTGGAATGATCGCCCTTTCTATCCTCTTAACTCTGTGCTTTAGTGTCATTCTTTATTTCCGGTATCAACTCATTATAATGCCGCAATTTTCGCTCAAAAATAAAAAAAGCGGTTTCACATCAAGCAAACCGCTCTTTCTTGTTAACGATATGGATAGTTTAAATTCTGATGGTCACCTAGCTATTTCCAATGATGGTTAACAATTTTGTCTACTTTCATTGTACAACCAAAAAAGGAACAGGCTACTTTTTCTCTTTAAATACTGATTTTAACCTGATTTTAAATCACAGAAAAATCAAGAAGCTTCAACTCCCCCATATATCTTTCATCAGTTCTTCTTTTGTTTTTCCTAAGCGTTTTGCAACATCCTTTAGGATGTTATTCAATGTACCGACTTTCAAATTTTTATGTATGGGTATGGTGATATGATGTTCCTCTTCAGCAATTCTGGTTAAGCGAAGATGGCTTCCACTTTGCCTAGTGATTTTGTAACCAAATTTTTGGAGTAATGCCGCAAGTTCGTTGCCGCTGATATCACGGGGAAGTTTCATAGAGATAGGATCTCTTCTTTCACCTGATGAAGCCGGATGATATGCGGCCTATGGGCTTCATCAAAATGGCATCGAACGGCATCCCTTACAGCTTGTTTTAATTCTTCAAAAGTACCTGCCTCTGTATAGATGGAATGCCCCAGGGCTCTGGCCTCATATCCTCCATCGAGAGACTCTTCGACAAGAAAAATAATCTCTTTATCCATCTTAGTTTTTTCAAATGAGCGTCTTCTTTTTTCCATGTAAATAGCTAAGGGCAATTATTATTATTTAATTATAGGTAATTTAAAGAAAATCTGTCAATTAAAACATTTGCGAATATACAAGAAGAACCTTCTTCGGGAATATCTGTTGATGGTAAGACCTTCTAACTATAGAAAAACCTGATCTTTTTAATACTTTTCTAAAGTCGTTGAAGCTGTAATAGGTCTATTGTTTTCATAATTCATATCCTTCTTTTCTCAAATATCTTTCATACGAAGATCCCCTCTTTTTTCGCATTAAGAATAATAGGCAATTTTCTTGTTCTGTAGTCTTCTTCTTTGAATGGGATTATAGAAATCACAGTATCATATTTTAAATCCAACTCCCATATCTCATTAAAATATTTTTCGCGTTCAGTCATAGGCTCTTTCATATCTTCCAAAAGTATTATAAGATCTATATCAGACCCATCTGTAAAATCCCCACGGGCATAGGAACCATACAAGATAATAGCCTTCAAATTGTCACCGTATATTATCTCAAGACGCTTTTTTACTTCATCTAAAATTGTCTTGATCTTTCCTGAGATTTGCCTCTTCATTTTAATTATGGGAAATTCGTTTTTGTGGCTGCGACCATATTCAAATTTTTTAGCTGAATTTTACCTCCCAAAATCATTAAGAAGGATATATTCGGAAGAGATGAATGTCAAGACTGACACTTGGGATGTCGAGCGTCCTGGTTTTATGGAGGCCGATCTGGTCTCACATTGCGGAGGCTCAGGTCAGGGAGAATTTATCTATTCTCTAAACCTTTAGATTCTTAAATGACTTGACATGACTAACGTCAACTATTTCCCCGCAGAAATAATTCGTATAATAATATTTTGAAAGGATAGATTAATATTAAAGACAGTATTGCAGGATGCTAGTTGATACATTATGATGATGATAATTATTTATTACCTGTCAGGATGAGGAACAAGGAGATTTTTCGGGAGGCCACAGTTCGGTTTGAGACTTTGCCTGGGGAGCAAGCCCAAGTTGATTTTGCCGAAGCCAGGCCAAGATACATTGATGGCACAGTCGATAAGGTGGTACTGTACTTTTTCCTCCTGGGTTTTTCCCGCTGGAAGGATGCTGATATCAGTGAGAATCAGAGGAGAAAGACACTGATGTACCTGATGGAGCAGACCTTCTGGAAGCTTGGAGGGGTGGTGAAGGAAGTGCTTTTTGATAATCTGACGCCGGTGGCCTCGAAGGCAAGAACATTACGCTCTGAAGGAGAGCTGGCAGAGGACTGGAAGCGATTTGAGAACTACTACGGTTTTGAGACGCGGTTGTCTATGGCCTACAGGGCTCAGACCAAGGGTAAGGTTGAGCGGCCGATAGATCCAGTGAAGCGGTTCATTGAATCAGAGGTTTTTCTCTCAAGGGAACATTTACGAAGAGAGCTTAAAAGATTCATCCAGGAGGAGAATGAAAAGATTCACTCCACCACCAGGGAGAAGCCGGTGGAGAGATTGGAGAAGGAACGGGGATTTTTGCAACCGCTTCCAGCACGCCCCTTGGAGCTTGCAAGAGTAGAAAGGTGCAAAGTCTCTAAGGATTGTTTTATCAGTCTCGATGGGGTGCGCTACTCTGTTCCCTGGGAGTATGTCAAAAAAGAGATTGAAGTGCGGGTGACAGAGGCAGAAGTCCAGCTTCTCACTCTTAAAGGATCCCTTATTGCTTCCCATCGAAAGATGCCTATCTCCCTGAGGGATAAATATCCCTATGTTGTCCAGAGAGAGCACTTTGCAGGGCTTTAAGGAGTAGATGAGGCCTTTTTGCAACGTTGAGAGACTCAATGCCATGGGCTTTGGCCCGTTTTATGTGGAGAGGCGACCGCTTGAGGAGTATCTGGAGGCTATAGAATGAACGTTGTGGAAAGGTTAAGAGAGATCGGACTCCATCATGCTGCTTCAAAATACGATGAGTTAGCCCGGAAGGCTGCCGAGGAGAAGTGTTCTTATGAGCAATTTATCCTGAAGCTTGCAGAGCAGGAGAAGAGAGAACGGGCCAGGAGACGGGAGGAGGTTCTCCTCAGGCTTTCCAATTTCCCGGTGATAAAAACGTTTGAAGGATTTGATTTTCGCTTTAATCCATCGATAGAGAAGAAAGTGCTAGAGGAACTTCGGACATTGAGGTTTATTGAAGAGCGGTCGAATGTGCTGTTTCTAGGTCCACCTGGAGTTGGCAAGACTCATCTGACCGTTGCCTTAGGAGTAGAGGCCATAAAAAAGGGTTATATGACCTATTTTATAACAGTCGATGAGATAGCACGTCGCCTGAGAACATCTAAAGAAGAACATTTTGCGCGATGATTACGCACCTATTCCAAAGCGCAACTTCTTATTATTGATGAGGTTGGCTATCTTCCTCTCAATAAAGAGGAGGCAAATCTTCTCTTTCAGGTCATAAGTGCAAGATATGAAAAGGGATCCATCATGATCACATCCAATAAGTCGATCGTCGATTGGGGAGAGTACCTTTCAGATTCCGTGGCGTCGGCACTTTTGGACAGGCTGCTCCATCACTCCTATGTGATAAATATCAAGGGAAGATCGTACCGGATTAAGGATAAACTGAAAACAGGAGAAAAAGACAAGTGAGATATTGCAGTCAAATGGAGAGGGCAAAAGGTACATTTTTATCTTGCCATTAACAAGAACATAAGAACTCAAGGCGGCAACCCCCCATAATGGATTCCTGAAGGCAGTTTGGCCGGCATTAGCTCCTTAATAATATCACAATTTTCATCCTAAAATAAAAAAAGCGGTTCAAGGAACCGCTATTTTATGATCAGATCAAAAAACTAAATATTCACAATTTTCTTAATAATAATATTCTTAGGAGTTCAAATTTATTTTATCTTTTTATTCCCCAGAAAACCAAAAGGCCCAAAATTCCTCCCAGAATATTTAAAAAAATATCGTAGACAGTGAAATATCTATTTGGCAAAAAGTGCTGATATATTTCGTCTCCTATTCCAACAATTCCAGTTGCAAATGCACTCAAAAAGTAAGGATTTTTGATTACAATAGACTTTTTAGTCTTTCCTTCTATTGAATCAGAAATTCCCATTTTCTTTTTATCCATAGCCCATACAATAAGCATGCTCAAAACGGCGTATTCAGGAAGATGAGTAAATTCATACGGATTGGGCAGAAATTGGTAAAGAATAAAGGACAGAAGGAAAATGCCTGCTAAAGAAGTGGAGAAAAGAATAGCTTTTTTCATTCTGTGGATAAAAAATAGGACAGCTAAAATTAAAATTAGCAGAGCAATGGCAATTTCCACCCAAAGAACAAAACGGGATACACCGAAGCTTGACCATTTAGAGGAGGCAAAACGGATTATGTTAGGAAGATAAGGAGTGATGACAAATATGGCTACCGTATAAAAAAAGACTACCGTCCACTTTCTTGAGATTTTCATCCAGGGTACCAGGAAGAAAAGTTTCAAAGGGATGGAGATTTGATGTTAATATTTAAAGAAGGCAAGAGGCTGAAGGCAGAAGCATAGCTATTTACCAAGTGAAAATTAGCGATTCAGATTCTGATGGTTTATAGGTAGGGATGATCTCCTTTAGCAATTTTATAATCTCATCTTCTTGATTACTTTCATAGCTCATTTTAATAAGAAGATTTATTTTTTCCATTAAAACTTCCTCGCTTATTTTATTAGCACTCCTGGTTCTGAGTATTTTTTCATAATTAGTGGACTCAACCCCTTCTTCAGCACTTAATATTTCTTCGAATAATTTTTCTCCAGGTCTTACTTGGGAGAAGACTATTGGAATATCCACATCAGGTTTATAGCCGCTCAGTCTTATCATTTCTTTGGCTAAATCAAGAATTTTAATCGGCTCTCCCATATCCAGAACAAAAACCTCGCCTCCTTGTCCAACAGCAGAGGCCTCAAGAACAAGAAGGACTGCCTCGGAAGTGCTCATGTTTTATGTCGCCAATCACAGGAATAATTTCTTTTGAAGAGAATTCTAGATTGTTTACAAGATGGAATATGTCCGTCTCGTCAATGTCGAAGACGATCAGAGTTTCGGGATTAAACTGAAGAATTGACTTTGCTAGCTCTGAACCTATAGATCCTCCTGCACCTGTAATCAATACTTTTTTATTCTGGATGAAATCTTTAATAACCTTAATATCGATTTTTACCGGGGATCTTCCTAAAAGGTCTTCCAGTTCAATCTCATGGATATCAGAAAGAGTTACTTTTCCATTTATTAAATCAGTAACACTTGGCAATATTTTTATTGTTATATTGAGATTGTGGCCTAATAATCTCTCAAGTTTCACAATAGAGGGACGTAATTCAGATGCCTTCCTTTGCATTTGATAGCGACGTTCGTCTACCACAATACGAGGGAGATACCATCAAGTGCTTAAATCGATATGTTGTGAATTACTCTCAATAAGCTGCCTGACTTCATCTCTTAGCAGATTATAAGCAACCTGACTAAACAGTACACTCGTATCAAATACAACCTTTAGTTCGGGTTTTTTCTTTCGAGGCATTTTCTTCAGCTCACTGTTTTCTATCTATCATTATTTAAATTAAAAAGTCAATAAAAATCCCAAATAAATCAAGATATATCACTTATAAATAGTGATTCGAGTTTTTACAGGAAGTGAGTAGACATAGCTGTTGTGCGACACAGCTCTCCGGGGGAAGCAGGGCTTTAGGGCCTTTAGCTTCTACTCACCTAAAACCCTATGAAAAAAAGTAGATTAAAGTAATTATTTCTCGGCCTCCTTCGGCTTAAGCTCCATGCCGAGTTGTTGCATCATGCCCAACATATCAAATTCTTCCCATTGTTCGACAACTTTTCCATTTTCAATACGGCTTATTAAAATTCCGCTGCTTTCAAACTTATTTCCAGTTGCGGGAATGCCCATAAAGTCACCCGTGTGAGTACCTCTTTGGATAAACCTGAATATTACTCTATCCCCAACAGCAAATATTTCTTCCATACTAAAACTCATATCAGGGAAGCCATTCCAAAACATCTTTGCCATTCCTGTTAATTCTTCTAGGGGCATGGGCTTGGAATTGCCTGATGGATAGTAATAAACATAGTCAGGGGCAAAAAACTCCTTAAATGCCTCAATATCACCTTTGCCCCATGCTTCAAACATTTTCCGTGCCAATTCCTTATTCTGCTTCTCGACCTCTGCCTGGGCTTTCATCTCTTCAAGCTCTGCCATTGCTTCCTTGTCTTGGCAGCCAAAAGTAAAACAAAGGATCAGAGCCAAAGGTAATGCCATATTTTTCATCATTTCCTCCTTTATTGATTGATACAAATTTAGTTGGACTTTGCCATCTGAACAAATTCCTGAATGGTCCTTTCAAGCAGGCGGTTGAATGTCTCTGGATCCTCCATCATGACAAAATGACCTAACCCAGACATAATCTTCGCTTTAAAAGAGGGCACATAACTCTGATTAGCCTCAACGTCTGTCGGATACCAATCAGAGTTAATGCACGTTATCGGGGCTTGCACTTCCTGAAGAACCTGTATTATTTCATTGTTTTGGAAATCAACATAACCTTCTAACGCACCTAACCCAACTGTTGGAGGTGCAGAAGACATGTCAGTGGTAATCTTTTCGACTAAGGTAGAATCTGCCTTAGGCGTGAACATACTACGCACAAAGTTATTGGCACCTTCAACGAAATTGGCACGTAAAGGAGTAAACCAATCATCAATTTGTTCTTGAGTAAACTTAAATTCGAAGTTTTGAAGAGTATCAACTCCAACCAATCCCATAACGCGTTCGGGTATACGCCGTGCTGCCTCTAATATCACGAATCCTCCCATGGAGTGGCCGATAAGCACGACTTGGTCAAGGTCAAGCTTGTTGACAACAGCAACAACATCCTCGCCGAACGCAGTCATCGTATAATCCTTGCGTTCGAGTCCGGAATCACCATGACCCGCGAGGTCAATCACCACTACCTTGTACTTCTGAGAGAAATGAGGCAACTGTGCATCCCAATAGCTTTTGTCACAACACCAACCATGAACAAAAACAAGTGCTGGCTTACCATCTCCTTGCACTTGATAACGGATAGAAAATCCATTAGCTGAAATCGCTTTATCTACTTTGATGGATGGCTGTTCTTCTTTTTTTATGCAAGCGATAATCAGAAACACAATAAAGACACTTAAAAGAAAGATTTTGAAGTAACGATTCATTTCTAACCTCCTTAGTTTAGTATTTCAGACAAAATATAAGGAAGAAGCTTTTTTAATTTAAACAGAAATTCTTCCCTCCTTGCTGGACACATCTTGTCCCTCGGTATCCAATAGAAGAAGTGATTTCTGCTTAACTGTAATGAGTTCACCTTTTATTAGTTGCCCGTCCTTTTTTGTGATTATGAACTTAGCTCCTCACTTTTCTTTAGCATACAGATTTGCAGAAAGCATCACTAAAGAGAAGACAAGAAACAATGCTATGAATTTTTTGTTCATTGGATTCAATTTATCTCCTATTTTTATTTAAATGATGAGAATATTCCTTCTTTCCAACGGCCTATGGGCGCTAATTCGTTCAGCCCCAAGGTCGTTTTACAAGGCTAGCGAGTTTACGTAATATTCGTTCTGCAACACGGTCTTCTCGGGGGAAAAGAAATTAGCTTTAAATTCGCTCTGCTGTCTTTTTTCAATCCAGAGTAGCCAAGGTTTAATCCTTTCTCAGATAGTATTTTCCAGAATTCTGAATGTTCTTTTTCCATGATATCACGATAACGACTAGGATAAGCCGCTTGGTGGCGAGCTGCGCGAGCCTACCAAGTCGGCCTTGATCCGGTTGTTATGCGTTTATTTTATGCATCGTCTTTAGGCTTCCAACCTCATCTGGGAAGTACCAGTCTTTCGAAAGTCGGAGTTTCTTAATAATCATACGCTCGAACCGCTTAGTCTTGTCTGGATTGTTAAAGTCGTAGTGTGAGGCTGTATCTAGAATCGTATCCACGAAGGTTGCCGTCTTTGGGTGATACTCGGCTAATATGGTTGTGATCTTGGCGTCCTTGTCAGAGGAGCATGACAACCGATCATCTGCGATGAGAAGAGCGTTAGACAATTGAAGATCTGGATTTGCTGGCTCCGAGTCACCCCGGAATAGTGTAATATCATGTTCTGCTCTCGCGTCAATCTCTGCTTGAGGGTCAATCCCATAAGTTATCTGAAGGGAATAGATAGCCCTGTGGTGACTGAGTGAGTTGAGCATGATTTCGTTGTTGGAATGCTTTGCATCCCCTCGAGTTTGGCACTTTATTATAACATCCTTTTTATGCCATTTCACTTTTCTCCCTTATGCTACAGCATATAGGGTAGCGGAAGCGAGGTTGGGTAGTGATTTCTCGGGCTTCATGTCGTGGGT
>JAUWJP010000131.1 GCA_030607635.1 Candidatus Aminicenantota bacterium | reverse complement strand
TGAGGTTTTCGATGCTGTGGACCAAATTCCAGTAAGACTCTTCCACGCTGTAAATCGTTTCCTGGAGCACCCTTTTGAGTTGATTTTCTGAAATATCATGGCTGTTCCTGGCGATGATGATTTCTCTGCGGTTTATTTTAAAACCGAAATTTTTGAGGAGGGGCTGGCTGAAATTGAAAGATAACGTACTTCCATAGCGGGGATTAATACTCTGGAAACTTCTGTTGGTATCTGTCTTGTAACCTTCGAGAGAAATAGAAAAACTGCCGCCTGTAGGAATGAGTTGTGAGATCTGCGCTGAATAGTTGTCGGTTATAGTTGAGACCTGGTCAGAGGCATCAAGAAACGAATAAGATGCAGAATTGGTGTCTCTTTTGTTAAAGCTGAAAGAAAGGCTCGGCATGAATCTTTCCTGGGCACGGGAGATGGAAATATCAGCAAGTTCCGGGTTCAAGACCTCAATGGCGATACCGAGGTTGTTCTCCATGGCTTTCAGGATGCAGTCTTCAAGCGAAAGGGCTTTTTCTTTTTGTTGGGCAAAGATTGTTATTGCCATGAATAAAGTTAGGAATATAAAAATTCCTAGGTTTCGCTTCAACATTTCAATCCTCCTTGATTTGAATTAATAAAAAGCAGGACAAGCTAAAAAAGCTGGAAAAGCGAGGTAATCTAGAAATGCGAGATAAGTAAAATTTCGATTTCAATATTTTTGCCTGTCATGTCCGCTTGGTTTTTTACTTTGATTTTTTTTATTTGCTCCGATTAAAATATGCTAATTTTTTCTCCTATGTATGATACTTTTTTTACTCGTACCTTAATGCTTCAATCGGGTCCAGTTTAGAGGCTTTGCGGGCAGGATAAAATCCGAAAAATACTCCTATTGAGCCCGCAAAGAGGAATGCAAGGGCAACTGATCCCATGGAAACAAGAGTTTGAAGCTCGGTGAAGCGAGATATCAGTTTAGAACCGACAATACCCAGGCAAATTCCCAAGAAGCCTCCCAATATACTCAAGACAATGGCTTCTGCCAGAAATTGAAGAAGGATATCTTTTTCCCGGGCACCGACGGACATTCTTATGCCGATTTCTCTGATTCGCTCGGTTACAGAGACAAGCATAATGTTCATAATCCCTATTCCTCCTACAAGGAGGGAGACAGAGGCAATCGCTCCGAGAAGAATGGTCATGATCTCTCTTGATTCTGCAGCTCCCTTGGCAATTTCCGACATATTTCCTACGTAGAAGTCATCCTCTGCTCCCGGAGCAATTTTGTGTCGAATCCGGAGGATTTCTTCGATCTGCTTTGTTGCTTCTACAGTTTTGGCCGCGCTAACAGCCGAGATATCTATTGACTGAATTCTGTCTATCCTTCCGATGAGTCTTTTTTGGGCTGTGGTATAGGGAATAGTGATCATATCATCCCTGTTAAACCATCCGCCTGACTCACCCCTCGATTGTAATATCCCAATCACCCTGAAGGGGAGTTTCTTGAGCCTTATGAGTTGGCCGATTGGGTCTGCTCCCTCAAAGAGGTTTTCGTTCACTTCACTTCCCAGGACACAGACTTTTTGTCCGGCCCTGACCATGTATTCATCAAAGAAAATTCCCTCGTCGACTTCCCAGTTTCTTATTTCCGGATATTTATCGCCAACACCGTAGATAGAAGTATTCCAGTTCTTATTTCCGTAAATGACCTGGGCTCTTGCTGATACTGAAGGAGATATATATTTTACAGCATCCGCTTTTTCTGCAATAGCCTTGGCATCATCAGGAGTAAGATTTTGGTATGTTCCTCCGCCGCCATGACGGCCGCGATAGGAATGACTTCCGGGGCGGACAAAAAGAAGGTTTGTCCCCATTGACTCGAAACGTTTTTCAACCTCTCTTTTAGCTCCCTGCCCGATGCTTATGGTGGCAATCACAGCCCCAACACCGATGATTATGCCCAAAGCTGTGAGGAATGAGCGCATTTTATTCCGGCTCAAGGCCCTTAAAGAAACACGGATCGTTCTCCATATGTTCATTTTTTCATTCCTTCATTTTGATGGCTTTCTTAAAGCAGGAGTATTAGGCATTCTCCTCTTCTTTTATGATTTGGCCGTCCCTGAGGTGCATTCTTCTGCGAGCAATCTGGGCTAGTTCCGCCTCGTGCGTGACCAAAATAATCGTTATATTTTTTTCCTGATTAAGCTTTTTAAAGATATCCATTATTTCCTTCCCTGTTTTTGTATCCAGGTTTCCTGTTGGTTCATCGGCAAGAATCAGAGAAGGATTATTCACTAGGGCTCTGGCAATGGCTACCCTTTGCTGCTCTCCACCAGAGAGTTGATTTGTCCGGTGAAACTCTCTGCCTTCCAGCCCAACTATTGAAAGAGACTTGCTAGCCAATTCTCTCATCTCTTTTTTAGACATGCTTGAATACAGGAGGGGAAGCTCGGTATTTTCTATTGCAGTAGTGCGAGCGAGGAGATTAAAAGTCTGGAAGACAAAACCTATTTTTTTGTTCCGGATACGGGCCAGCTTGTTCTTATCAAAAGTAGAAACTTCCTCGCCTTCGAGGAAATACTTTCCCTCTGTCGGTTTATCCAAACAGCCAACGATGTTCATCAGCGTCGATTTGCCGGAACCTGAGGGACCCATGATAGCCAAGAAATCGCCTTCGTTTATGTTGTAAGACAGATCTCTTAAGGCATTGACCTGGGTTTCGCCAACCTTGTATATTTTTTTAACATTTTCCAATTGAATGAGATGGTTGTTTTCCATATTTACATTCTTCCTTTTTTTTGGTCTTGTGTTTTAGAGGGGGGGAATGTTTCATCAAAACATCCTGAACATTCTCCTCGTGGACGTACGACTGTCTTCCTGTCCTGAAGTCTCGCCAGTGATCACAAACTGCCCTTCTTTCAGGCTCCCCGAAACGATTTCTGTATAACTGTTATCAGTAACTCCTGTTCTTAAAAAAGCCATTTTGAGTTTTCCGCTTTCATCTTCTATCCAGACTCGAGCGAACTGTCTCATCCGAGCGCCTTGCATGGAAAATCCTCTCATCCCAGAGGCATGCTGTCCTGATTCAGGTCTTTGGGCAGCTTCCCTGTTGGTATCTCCACCGGGCCTGGATCCTTCAGGTCGGCTTGAACTTCCTCTTCTTTCTCTCATTTCCTGCCTCATGCTTTCCATGAGTGCTCTCATTTCTTCGGGACTTAAAGAAGGGTTGAAGCGGAGGGCAGAGTTTGGAACTCGCAGCACATTTTTTGCTTCTCCTGTCACGACTGAAGCTGTGGCTGTCATCCCAGGCCTCAATTTCATCTCCGGGTTATCCACTTCAACGATAGTTGTGTAGGTGACAACGTTTTGGACGATTTCAGGAGAATAGCGGACCTGGCTTACCTTTCCTGTGAAATTTTCATTAGGAAAGGCATCTACGGTGAACCTGACTTTCTGCCCTTCTTCTACCTTCCCGATATCGGCTTCGTCCACACTGCACTCCACCTGCATTTTGCTCAGGTCATTGGCAATTTGAAAAAGAACGGGAGCTTGAAAACTGGCAGCTACAGTCTGTCCGATGTTGACTCTTCGGTTGATAACGACTCCGTCAATGGGCGATCTGATGATGGTATAGGTCAGGTCTACTTTGGTAGAGTCGAGTTGAGACTCTGCCTGTTCTAGCCTTGCTTCTGAAGATTGGATGTCAGCCCTGGCGCTATAATATTGGGTTTCGATGCCTTCTTTCTCTTCAAAAGATATCAAGTCCTTTTCAAAAAGATTCATGGCTCGCTCATATTTTTTCTTGGTATTGTCAAGAGTGACCTTAGCCTTTTCGAGGGAGGCTTCAGCGCTTTTATAATTAGCTTCATTCTGTTTAACCCGGGTAATGAATTGAGATTGGTCCAGCTCAGCTATAACCTGGCCTTCTTTGACCTGGGAATTAAAATCTACGTAAAGCTCCTCAATCTTCCCTGAGACTTGACTCCCAACGTCAACCGTAGTCACCGGGTTTAATGAGCCTGTTGTTATGACCAAGGCCTCAATATCTCCTTTATCAATAGCCTTTTTTTCGTATTTTGGGATATCGTTTTTGTTGCGGCTGAATAGGGAGAGAACCAGAACGACTCCGGCGATAATAACAAGGATAGCAGCGCTGATAATGATCTTTTTCTTCATCTTTTTTCTCCCTTATCTTTTCGATGGTTTCCTGGATGTTTTTTTCTTTTTTCCATTTCCTTTTTTCTTTGAGAAATGTATTTCTCAATCATGGCTTCAAATTTAAAGATTTGTTCATCAGTTAATACATTTTTAATTTCATTTTTTAATTGAGACCGGATGCTCGAAAGGCGATCATCGATATTTTTTCTCAAATTTTTGAATCTTTCCTCGTTATTCTTAAAGATTTCTCTTATCTGCTCTTCCTGTTCTGGGGTGAGGCTTAGCTCTTTAGCCATCATTTCGAGAGAAGGAAACCGAACAGAGCTCCTTTTTTTCACTCTTTTTTCTACTTTTTTGTCGATGAGGTGCTTTTCAAAAAGAATTCCACCTATAAAACCGGCAGAAAAGACCACGATTAAAGAAAACACAATCCAGAATTTATTGTAGTTTTTCATGGCAAGTATCTCCCAGTTGAGTTTTTTTCTTCCATTGCGGTGAAGATAAGCATCATGTTTTTATCTTCGACTTTTTCTTCTTCTAACAATATTGTTGTTTCCTGCAGAGGGTCTAGGCTGCGAAGCAGAAGATCTTCTGATTCACTGAGCTCTTCTTTTTGCGGGGGAATAAAAAGAATTAAAACGGCTGCGAACAGAATAACCAGAAGCATCGAAGCGGGAATGGCTCTTATGGCCCACTGCTTCCAAAGTGACCATGGGTCATGTTTTTTCCTTTCCTCCAGCTTGGGCTGCAGGCGTTCCCAAAAATAGGGTTTTGGTTCTGGGAAGTCTTTTTCTTTGAGGGCATCGAGAATGCTTTGATATTCTGCTCTCTTTGTTTGACATAGGGGACAGCGTTCCAAGTGCTTTTTGAGTTCATTCTTCTCTTTTTCTTTTAAACGTTCATCAAACGACTGAAGAAGAAATTTCTCAACTTTTTTACATTTCATGATTGCCTCCTTTCTGAATAAAGAAAGGTGCTAATTTTTTCCGAAGTATTTTCCTGGCCCTGTGCAGACGTGAATCCACAGTGCCTGGGGATATTTTCAGGATTTTAGTAATTTCCTCATAGGAAAATCCTTGAATTTCCCTGAGAGATAAGATGACTTGGTATTTTTCAGGAATGGTTTGAAGGCATTGGAGTACGATTTTTTTCCTTTGCTCAATGATTTGTTCTTTTTCTTTTTTTATAATCTCGTTTTCCTGCACGAGAGGCATCTCCAGCATTTTCTCGAATAACATTTTGCTAATCTTACTTTTTTTCATTAGATAAT
>JAUWJP010000180.1 GCA_030607635.1 Candidatus Aminicenantota bacterium | reverse complement strand
GCTGGTTTTATCGGTTCAAATATTGCCGAAGAACTTGTCAAAAGGGGATATTCAGTCAAGATTATTGATAATTTTTTAACGGGAAAAAGAGAAAACATCTCCTCCTTCTTGGATAAGATAGACCTCGTCGAAGGCGATATCAGGGATTATGATGCCTGCAGACGCGCCTTAAAAGGAGTGGATTTTGTTTTGCATCAGGCGGCTTTGCCTTCTGTTCCCCGCTCTATCGAAGATCCACTTCTAACAACCGATATCAATATCAAGGGGACTTTGAACATTCTCCTTGCTTCCCGAGAGGCAAAAGTCAAAGGATTTGTTTTTGCCTCCTCTTCTTCTGTGTACGGCGATGATCCTGACCTCCCCAAAAAAGAAGGTACTGTAGGAAATCCTTTATCCCCTTACGCCATAAGCAAGCTTACTGGCGAAAAATATTGTCGCGTCTTCAGCCAGATTTTCGGCCTTTCCACGGTTTCTCTCAGGTATTTTAACATCTTCGGTCCTCAGCAGGATCCTTCTTCCCAGTATGCAGCAGTGATCCCAAATTTTATTACAAGGATGCTCAAAGGAGAAAGCCCCACCATTTTCGGCGATGGTGAACAAACGCGTGATTTTACCTATGTATCTAACGTAGTGGAGGCCAACATCCTGGCCTCAAAAGCCCAGGGCGTTTCTGGTGAGGTTTTCAATATTGCCTGCGGTGAGAGAACAACAGTTAATTCCCTGGCTTCAAATTTAAACGAAATATTGAAGGAAAAGATCAGCCCCTCCTATGCTGAGCCGCGCCCGGGAGATGTCAGGGATTCGTTTGCTGATATGTCAAAGGCAAGGAAAATGTTAAAATATGAACCCCTGGTTCCTTTTGGCAAAGGTCTGGAGGAAACTATCCGCTGGTACAGGGAAAGGAAATAAAGAATGTCCAAGGAAGCATTGAGTCTGGAAAACAAAATAAGCAAAAAGGAAGCTCGCATAGGAATCGTCGGTCTGGGCTATGTGGGGCTTCCCCTGGTCAAAACATTTTTAAGCAAAGGATTTGGAGTTTTAGGATTTGACATAGACGAAAAGAAAGTCGAAATGCTGAATCAGGCAAAAAGCTATATAAAACATTTTACTGCTGAGGAGCTGAAAATTTTTCTGGAGAAGAAAAAATTTCAGGCAACAACTGATTTTGGACTTCTCGCCAAGGCGGATGTGATTATCATCTGTGTTCCGACTCCTTTAGATTCCCATAAAAATCCCGATTTATCTTATGTTCTGACGACAACCGAAGTTATTTCTAAACATTTGAGGAAAGGACAACTCGTAGTTTTGGAAAGCACCACATATCCAGGGACAACGGAGGAGGAGATGCTTCCTCTGTTGGAGGCCGGAGGATTAAAAGCGGGAGAAGATTTTCATCTGGCTTATTCTCCTGAAAGAGAAAATCCAGGAGATAAGGTTTATACGACTGAAAAAATACCTAAGGTCGTCGGGGGTGTCACCCCGAGCTGCAAGCGAGTGGCAAAAATTCTTTATGACCAGATTGTAGTGAAAACGATTCCTGTCTCCTCGCCAAAAGTTGCTGAAGCCACCAAGCTTATGGAGAATATTTTCCGGTCTGTCAATATTGCGATGGTTAATGAGATGAAGATGATTTTTGACCGGATGGGAATAGACATCTGGGAAGTAGTCGAGGCAGCTTCCACAAAGCCCTTCGGATTCATGACTTTTTTACCTGGTCCTGGCTATGGCGGACACTGCATCCCGGTTGATCCCTTTTACCTTGCCTGGAAAGCCAAAGAAGTCGATCATCCGACAAAATTTATCGAGCTGGCAGGGGAGATCAATACCCTTATGCCCTATTATGTTGTTAATAAAACAATCGAAGCCTTAAACAAGAAAGGAAAGTCCGCGCGAGGAGCCAGGATATTGATTCTCGGGATTGCTTACAAAAAAGATATCGATGATCAGAGAGAGTCTCCAGCACTCAAGATTATAAGTCTCCTCCAGAATAAAGGAGCTAAAGTTTCTTACAATGATCCCTATGTGCCTCAATCTTATGGGCATAGAGACTATCCCGGCTTAGAGCTTAAGTCTGTAGCTTTGACAGAAAAAATGCTAAAAAAGTTTGATGCCGTGATCATTGCCACTGCGCATTCAGATTATGACTTTGCCTGGATTGCAGAAAACTCATCCCTAATCGTTGACACCCGAAACGCCATAAAGAATAAAAAAAGTAATGTTGTCAAAGCGTAACTGGCATTTTCAGGAATGTGAAAATGGTCGCCACAGAGTACTGAGTAAAGTTTCTCAGGGGAATCAGTGGTTTATTTAAAAGGAGAAAGTCATGAAAATTGGGGTTATAGGTACCGGGTATGTAGGGTTGGTCACTGCTGTCTGCCTGGCTGATTTAGGCCATGATGTTGTCGGAACTGATGTGGTTGAAGACAAGATTGATAAAGCTTCTCGAGGAATTTCTCATATTTATGAGCCTGGCCTTGAAGAGTTATTGAAAGCAAACCTCAAGAAGGGAAACCTTAGCTTCACTGCGGATTTGGATAAAGCTATCCAATCCTCTGATGTTCTGTTTGTCTCGGTCAACACGCCTCAAAAGGAGGATGGAAGCGCAGACATGACATTTGTTGAAAGTGTCTCCAGAACGATTGCTGATAACCTGAATGACTACAAGGTGGTCGTGGAGAAGAGCACTGTGCCGGTTAAAACGTCAATGTGGATTAAAAAAACAATAACATCGTGTAAGAAGAAAGATGTAGATTTTGATGTAGCCTCAAATCCAGAATTCCTGAGAGAAGGTTCTGCTGTCTCGGATTTTCTCAACCCAGACCGGATAATCATTGGTGTCGAGACAGATAAAGCCAGGGATATCCTGGTGAAAATTTACGAGAAATTTAAAGACCGAATCCTCGTGACTAACATCGATACAGCAGAGATTATCAAGCACGCATCGAATTCTTATCTGGCCCTGAAAATTTCTTATATCAACCTTATTGCTGAGCTTTGTGAAAAAACAGATGCCGATGTGAATCAGGTTGCCAAAGGAATGGGATTTGATCCCAGGATAGGAAGCCAGTTTTTGAAAGCGGGCCTTGGCTATGGAGGCTCCTGTTTCCCCAAGGACATAAGGGCGCTCACCAAGATTGGAGAAGATTTGGGTGTTAATATGAATTTGCTCAGAGAAGCCGACAGAGTCAACCTGGATAGGATTGATTTTTTCGTAGAGAAAACAAAAAAAGCTCTCTGGATATTGAAAGACAAGAAAGTTGCTGTGTTAGGGCTAGCGTTCAAGCCTGAGACTGATGATATAAGAGAAGCGTCGAGTATTAAAATTATAAAGAGGCTTCTTGACGAAGGTTCTTATCTCCGTCTTTATGATCCCAGAGCTATGGAGAATATGAGAAAGATCTTTCCTGAAGAGCCGCCGCAAATTTCCTATGTCAAATCTCCCTACGAAGCAGTAAAAGAGGCTAATGCTTTGCTTATCATTACAGAATGGGATGAGTTTAAAGAGCTGGATTTGAAGAAGATTAAGGAAGTGATGGATAATCCCATTATCATTGACGGGAGAAATGTCTATGATCCTTCGGAAGTGCGGGAACTCGGTTTTGAATACTACTCTATCGGCCGCCAGTAATATAGCCTGCCCCCGTTTCTCTTTTATGTCCCGCTTTTTCTTTTAAATGGATTTAACTTTTATATTGATTTAACTTGTCTTTGTATGGGAATGGTTTTTCTTCTGTAGGGGCTTGATTCATCAAGCCCACCTTTTATCTTATACAAATGACTAAAAAAAGTGTAAAAAACAGGGCACGTCCCGCTTTCTTTTTATCAACAAATGCGGGGGAGGAGCTCTGAAGTCAGGGGCTCAAGCAATCTTAGTCCCCCTGAGGATGTTGAGAGAAGAAGTTCTCCTGGCTTTCCAACTTTGTCCTCTACATGTCCTATAATCTCCGCCTTTTTGCCAAGGGAATCCTTTTTTATTTCCTCAAGAATATCACCGGCCTTTTTCTCAGGGGCTATGACTACAGCCCTTCCTTCACAGGCAAGAAAGAAGGGATCAATTCCCAAAAGCTCTGTGGCTCCTCTTACAGCTCTGGAAAGAGGGATTTTTTCCTCTTCTATCAGGAGAGAATAAGGAATCCTTTCCGCAAGTTCACAGAGCACAGTGGCCAGACCTCCACGTGTGATGTCCCTCATCCAAAGAACACCTTTTTTCCAGAGAGGAAGGAGAAAGTTTAAAGGAGCACAATCGCTTTTAGCCTTTGATTCCAGTCCAAAATCTCCCCTGGCCAGCATCACTGCAAGGCTGTGTTCTCCAAGAGTGCCTGTTAAGATGATTTTATCGCCAGGTCGGAT
>JAUWJP010000291.1 GCA_030607635.1 Candidatus Aminicenantota bacterium | reverse complement strand
GCTCCAGGTTTTTGCCCACATCATGGGGGCTCTCCCTTGTGCCCATCTGGATTTCTGAAGGGCTTAAATATATGGCCTCTCCTCCTAACTGGCGTATCCCCACTTCAAAAGTCATCCTGGTTCGCAAAGAGGGCTTTTGAAATATCATGGCCAGAATTTTTCCTTTGAGTTTATTACGAAAACGGTGGGGGTTGTCTTTTATTTCCCTCGAGATGTCTAGAATTTTGCTAAACTGATAAAGGGTTAAATCATGGATAGAAATAAAATTATCAAGCATCTTCTTTCCTATAGCGCATCTTTGATTTTCGTTCCTGAACGATTGATCAAAGAAGCTTTGAGGTGATTAGCTGAGGTTATCAAAACTTCTTTTCCTCCACCCTGGATATATTCAATCGCTGCTTTGATTTTAGGTCCCATTGAACCTGGAGGGAACTGCCCCTGAGAGATGTGTTCTTCAGCCTGCGTAACTGTCATAACTCCGATTGGCTCTTCATCAGGTGTGCCGTAATTCAGACATACGCGATCCACATTGGTTAAGATTATGAATAGGTCTGCCTTAACCTCTCGGGCGACAAGGCTTGCAGCATAATCTTTGTCGATAACCGCCTCTACTCCCTCAAAAAGCCCTCGGCCGTTAATAATGACGGGAATGCCTCCCCCACCCACGGCAATAACGCTCTTTCCCGAGTGCACTAAGTCTCGGATGATTCTTTTGGGAATAATATCGATTGGCTTGGGAGAAGGGACAACTTTGCGGTAGCCACGGCCAGAATCTTCTATCATTGCCCATTTTTTCTCTCTGCTAAGCATCTGGGCTCTGTATTTCGTGTAAAAGGGACCGACAGGCTTGGTTGGATTTTCAAAAGCCGGATCTTCCCTGTCGACAACGACCTGGGTTATCAGCGTAGCCACGTCCTTATCCACGGAATTTTTGCGCAGTTCGTTAACCATGGCCTTCTCGAGCATAAAGCCCATGCTCCCTTCTGTCATGGCATCGCAGACTTCAAGGGAAAAAGGTGGGACTTTGGTGATCGATTCTTCCATCTGTATGAGAAGATTGCCGACTTGAGGGCCGTTGCCGTGAACAAGGATCAGATCGTAACCTCTTTTCACTATATAAATCATGAGCTGGGCTGCTTTTTGAGCATTTTTAATCTGCTCTGATTGAAGTCCTCGCTGGGTTTTTGGGAGAATAGCATTTCCGCCGAAGGCTATAAGAGCAATCTTTCTCTTCATCAGAATTTTCGCAGAACCTCTTTAAGATCAGGAGATCCGATTTCTTCCAGTTCATATGTGACCCGAAGAATTCTTTTACTTGTTTTGATCAACCGGCCGAGATCAATAGGAGTCCCGCTGACGACGAGGTCGCAGTCGACTTTATCAATGGTTTGAGTAAGCTCAGCCATTTGTTTTTTTCCGTAACCCAGGGCGGGAAGGATTCTATCTAGATGGGTGAATTTTTGGTACGCTGCCTTAATGCTTCCTACCGCAAAAGGCCTGGGATCTACAATTTTTGAAGCTCCGTATTTTTGGGCAGCAAGCAATCCTGCACCGTAAGGCATCTCCCCATGGGTCAGTGTTGGTCCGTCTTCGATAACAAGGACTGTCTTTCCGGCAATATCCTTTCCTTCTGGAACAGTTATCTTGGAGTTAGCACGAATTATGGTGGCTTCGGGATTGAATTCCTTGATGTTTCGAAGAAGATCCGCTAATTTTTCCTTTTCAGAACTATCTATCTTGTTGATCACGAGAACCTGAGCTCTTCTAAAATTCGTCTCACCAGGATGATACCGGAGTTCATGACCTGGCCGGTGAGGATCGGCAACTACTATTTCTAAATCTGCCTTATAGAAGGAAAAATCGTTGTTCCCTCCGTCCCAAAGAATGATATCCGCTTCTTTTTGAGCCTCTTCCAGGATGGCTCCATAGTCCACGCCGGCATAAACCACAATACCATTCTCGATATGGGCTTCGTATTCTTCCATTTCCTCAATTGTGCATTCATGCTTTATCATATCCTCGTAGGTGGCAAAGCGCTGCGCTCTCTGTTTGACTAGATCTCCATAAGGCATGGGATGGCGGATGACGACAACTCTTCTTCCTTTTTCTTTGAGGATAAGGGCGATTTTTCGGCTTGTCTGGCTTTTTCCACATCCAGTCCGGACAGCACAGACCGATATAACAGGGAGGTTGCTCTTTATCATCGTCTCCTGAGGACCAAGGAGAGTAAAACTTGCACCCTCTGCTAACACTTGTGATGCCTTGTGCATGATGTATTCATGAGAAACATCGCTGTAAGCGAAAAAAACCTCTGAGATTTCATTTTTGCCGATGAGCGAAGAAAGCTCTTCCTCAGGGTAGATCGGGATACCGTCCGGATAGAGCTTTCCAGCAAGAGCAGAAGGGTATTTTCTATCTTCAATATCAGGGATCTGGGTGGCAGTGAAAGCCACAACCCGGTATTCTTCTTTGTCTCTAAAATAAACATTAAAGTTGTGGAAATCTCTTCCTGCAGCACCCATTATTAGGACTTTTTTCATCTGTATATCTCCTTAAAAAAAGAAATTAAGTATAATACAGGTCTCTAAATTATGCAAACAGAGCAAGCAATGGGGTCAGCGCGAAAAATCCGCAAGAAATGGGGCCTGGCCCCATTTTTATGGCCCACACATTTTTACAGTCCCCATTTTTATCTCATAATGTAATGATGTCTACGG
>JAUWJP010000194.1 GCA_030607635.1 Candidatus Aminicenantota bacterium | reverse complement strand
GCAGATTGGGCGATCCCAAGATTGGTTTACTGGATTACATGTTACTAAGTTTCGATTCTAAAAAAGGACTAGATCTTGTTTTCATCCCTGTTGGAGTGAATTATGACCGAGTGCTGGAAGATCGCTCATCACTGTTGAGCCTTGAGCCCGATGCTCCAAGAAAATCGCAACTCGGGGTAATCAGAAAAACATTACTTTTTTTCATGCGTAACCTGTGGCTGATGTTGCGTGGCGACTGGTCATTGCATTAAATTTGACTATTGACTCATTGCTTATTATTTTATAATCAAATGAAATTGATGATATTTTTGCTGCGTTTTATAATAATAAAGATTTGTTTCATTTTTGTAGCAATTGATGTTAGCTTGATTTAGATTCAAGCTGTTTAGCAATGATTCAATATTACCCGGAGGAGGATTAATGGACTCAGGAAATATCCCAGTTTTGAGCGTCAATGAGGATACGATTCCCCGCGCCTATGAGAAAGCCATAAGGGAAGTCTGGGAGAAAGGTGCGAGCATCCGGACCGAGTATGATCATCCTGGAGATCCCCCGAGCCGGGATGCGACGGTGATAATCATCGTTCGTAATCCGTTTGGTCAACCTAGATTTCACCGCTCCTTTGCCGATGGTCTGGGTGGGTTGGCTGAGTATGTTATGGAAGTAGTTCATGGTGCCCACGATTACTGGGTTAAGCCGCTGGAAGAAATTTTGAAGGGGACTAAAAGCAAAGATACCCGCTGGACCTATACCTACCATGGTCGGCTCTTTGAATACAGGATCGAGGATATGGTAGTAAATCAAATAGGCGCCATGATCGATAAGCTTTCCAAGACTGGTTACACCAGGCGAGCCCAGGCTATAACCTGGAACGCAAAGCTCGCTCCGCCCACAGAAGACCCGCCCTGTCTGCAGCGTGTCTGGGGACGACTTTGTGATGATGGAGAAGGGGGGTATATCTATAACATGAATACTCATTGGCGGAGTCGGGATTTATTCAAGGCGTGGTTTGAGAATGTCATCGCCCTGACAACCCTCATGAGAAAAATTGCGGAGGCGATCTCCCAGAGGACGAAAAAAAGGGTGAAACTGGGCAGGTATGTGGACATCAGCGACTCTCTTCATATCTACGGTTCCTATTTTCGGGAGATAGAAGGGGATGCGGAGAAGGGGATTAAGAGTTTCTTTGAGACCTTAGAGAGCCGCTCCTTCGAAGAGAGAACCTGGAATTCGGATTTCATAAAACCCCACTTCATTAACGACGGAGTGGGGAAGGGGCTGAGGCCGATGCTGGAAAGAGAGAAAGATATGCCGGAAAAAGTAAGGAAGGCGATAGCGGAAGAGCTCCGATTGATGGAAGAGGAGGATTACTTAGTCTAGAAGGGATTGGAAACCTTTCCCAAAATCTTTTTTTGCCAAGGAGGAAGGAATGAAAATTTTCGAGGAGATAGCAGATGAAGTCCAAAAGGGCAATTCAGAGTCTGTTGAGGAGCTGACAAAGAAAGCTCTTTCAGAGGATATATCCGCAGAGGAGATTTTAAACAACGGTCTGGTTGCAGGAATGAATATCGTTAGTAAGAAATTTAAAAACAACGAAATTTTTATTCCGGAAGTCCTGATTTCTGCAAAATCAATGTACTCAGGACTGGGTATTATTAAGCCTCTTTTAGCCGAGGCAAATGTCCAATCAAAGGGAAAAGTCGTTATCGGAACTGTAAAAGGTGATTTGCATGATATCGGGAAGAATATAGTAGCCATGCTGCTACAAGGAGCTGGCTTTGATGTCGTAGACCTTGGGGCGGATGTTCCTAAAGAAAAATTTTTAGAATTCGTCAAAAATGAGCACGCCGATATTTTAGGAATGTCAGCCCTTTTGACCACTACTATGATATACATGAAAGAAACAATAGAAACATTAAAAAATGCGGGTTTAAGGGAAAATGTAAAAATAATAATCGGCGGTGCCCCTGTCACGGAGTCTTACGCTGCCCAGATAGATGCGGATGGATATGCCCCAGATGCTGCATCTGCTGTGGATCTTACAAAGAGACTACTTGGTGAAACTTAAATAATAGGGATCACCTCTTAATAAATTAGCTTAAATTCTTAGGAAAGGAAAATAACTTAAAAGGAAAAAAAGAAAATGGGCATGATGGAAAAAATGATGGATTTCATGATGGGCAAAATGAGTAAAAAAGAAAAAGAGGACATGATGTCTAAGATGATGGATAAGTTCTTCGCCGATATGACAGTAGAAGATAAACAGAAGATGATGGAGGAGATGATGCCTAAGATGATGGAAGGGGTCAACATGATGGAGATGATGCCTAAGATGATGATGAGCATGATGGAGATGATGCCCCAGATGGTGACGGAAATGATGCACATGTGTCTAGTAATGATGCTTCCAAAAATGCCTAAAGATAGCAAAATTGATTTTGTCTTGAAGATGGTTGCTTCCCTGATGGAACAGGGTATTGCTGGAATGTCAGAGGAAGAAAAGAAAGATTTTGTGTCGAAAGTAACCGATAAGGTAAAAGCTTGAGATAAAAAGAAGAATTTCACAAAAAATCTTATTCCCTTTATTGCTTTTGCTTGGGATGACATTTTTAAGAATTGAACTATGGAAATAGAGTTTTTTCCAAAACTTACATCAGCTCTTGCCGAGAGGGTAAATCAATTTAGGTTAGAAAATTTCTATACCCAAGAAGAAAGAACACCGGAAAACTTGGCAGCAGAAGAAGAAAGATAATGAAGAATTGAAAAATGAATCAAAAAAAGCTAAGATAAAGATCTCCTGTTGACCTCAAAAGGACTGTAATAAAGATAGGAATTAGGGTTGCCAAGAGGATTAGTTTGACGATTCAGAGGGGCAAAATTTCTGCACCGGAAGAAAAACTTCGTAACGTAATTTCGTTAATATCAATTAGATTGAGAAAGAGCGGACATAACTCAGCGGTAGAGTACGAGCTTCCCAAGCTCGGTGTCGCGGGTTCGAATCCCGTTGTCCGCTCTTTCTTTGTCGTTTAAGATCTTAATGCCTCCTTTGATATCGATTTCCCCTTTCCAAGGCAAAGTATGGATTTAGATTATGAATAAACCTAATGAGAATAATGTGAAGGAATGGAATCTTATAGCGGATAAGAAGTCGCTCAGAGGTTATTTTAATATGGCTATTGATGATTTTCTTTTCCAATCTCTGAGCGGGGAGCCGCAGACTTATCTCCGGTTTTACAGGTGGGAGAGGCCAACTGTATCTCTTGGATATTCGCAGGATATTCGGAAGGTGGTCGATGTGGAGTACTGCCAGAAGCAGGGAATAGACATCGTTAGAAGAATGACAGGAGGAAAGCTGGTTTTACACCATAAAGAGGTAACCTACTCTTTGTGCTCTTCAGACAGAGAAACTTTCACTTCAACGCTAAAAGATTCTTATAGATTGATATCGCAAGCTTTGATGCGGGGTATAGAAAAAATGGGTTTAATACCATGCTTGGCTGATGCTCCTCCCAATTCTTACGTGAGAGGAAATCTGCCCTGTTTTTCCTTTCCTGCAAGGGATGAAATTGAAGTAGAAGGAAAGAAATTAGTGGGCAGTGCTCAAAAAAGAGCGGGCTCGAAATTTATCCAGCATGGTTCAATTCCTTTAGAAGAAGATGAAGGATTTTTAGCGGATGTTTCATTCTTAAAAAAGGAAGATAACGAAGGGCGTATGATATCTCTTTCTCAGGCTTTGGGAGAGAAGGTCAGTTTCGATTGGACAGTTGAGCGTTTGACCTCTGGAATTTCTGAATTTTTCAAGGTTAACTTCAAACCGAAAGTTTTTGATGCCGAGGAAAAAGAAGCAATCTCAAAGATCCAGGAAGAGCGATATGCCAACAAAGAATGGACCTACAGCATCAGACCTTAGTTAGTGAGGTCAGGTCTTGCTTTTTGCCCGTCTTAAAAATCTCATACAGACGCATTAAAATTTCATTAAATTGCGTTTGTAAGAGTAAAGGCAAAAAACAAGACCTGACCCCACAAGCCCCAATCCACCGTCAAAAAAAGAAAAACCTCGCTGCACCCATATGGTAAAATGAGTTATGCAAAAAAGCTTTCACCCATTGGGTGAAAGAAACAATGAGAAAACAG
>JAUWJP010000268.1 GCA_030607635.1 Candidatus Aminicenantota bacterium | reverse complement strand
GGGCTTTTCATGGGTTTGATGAAGATGGAGATAGAAAGAAAAAACCGTGAATTCATCGAGATAATCTATAAAGATGAAGATAAGCTCTTTGTTCCTGTCGAGGACCTCAATCTTGTTCAAAAATACTCAAAAGTCGGCTCGAGTGTACCTCTTCTCAATAAATTGGGGAGTCCTTCCTGGGAAAGGACCAAAGCCAGGATAAAAGAGGCCATAGAGAAAATGGCCAAGGAGCTGCTGCATCTCTATGCTCAAAGGAAGGCTATGAAGGGATTTAGCTTCAGTCTTGGAGGTGACTGGCAATCTGAGTTTGAGAGAACATTTGAATACGAAGAAACGGAAGATCAACTGAGAGCCATTAAAGAGATAATGATTGATATGGAGGCGGAGTTTCCGATGGACCGCCTCCTTTGCGGAGATGTGGGATATGGCAAAACTGAAGTGGCGATGAGGGCTTCCTTCAAGGCTGTGATGGACGGAAAGCAGGTGGCTGTTCTTTGCCCAACTACTGTTCTTGCCAGCCAGCATCTGAAAACATTCAGGAACAGGGTGATTCTCTTTCCCCTCAGGGTTGAAAGCCTTACCCGGCTACGGACAAAAGGCCAACAAACGAGGATTGTCGAGGATTTAAAAAAAGGCTTAATCGATATTGTTATCGGGACTCATCGGCTTCTCTCCAAGGATGTTCAATTTCGCGATTTAGGTCTTTTAATCATCGATGAAGAACAGAGATTTGGAGTAAGTCACAAGGAAAAAATAAAAAAGATGAAGACCGATATCGATGTTTTAGCCCTGAGTGCAACGCCTATTCCGAGGACCTTGAATTTATCTCTAACTTCCCTCAGGGATATGAGCCTCATCGAGACACCCCCCAGAGACAGACTGGCCATCCATACGGTTGTTACTCCCTTCAGCCCCAGGCTTATTGCCTCTGCTGTAAAAACGGAATTGGCACGGAAAGGACAGGTTTACTATATTCACAACAGGATTGAAGACATCGATAAAGTTGCCAGGATGATAGAGAAATTTGTACCGCAAACAAGAGTCGCGGTAGTCCATGGAAAAATGCCTAGTGCAACTCTTGAGAAAAAGATGATTGATTTTATCAACCAGAAATTCAATGTGCTAGTTTCAACCACAATTATCGAGAATGGAATAGATATTCCTCTTGTTAATACCCTTATTGTAAACCGGGCCGACCTTTTCGGGTTGGCCCAGCTTTATCAGCTTCGCGGTAGAGTGGGCCGTTCCTCCCGCCAAGCTGTCTCCTATTTTCTTGTTCCTCCCTTTACAGAGCTTACTAATTTAGCCAAGGAGCGCTTAAAAGCGCTTCAAGAATTTACCGAGCTGGGATCAGGATTTCGTTTAGCTGCTAAAGATTTGGAGATAAGAGGAGCCGGGAATTTTTTGGGTTCAGAGCAGCATGGATATATGGAAGCAGTTGGTTTTGATTATTATATGCATCTTTTAGAGAAGTCAATTAAAGAACTCAAAGGGGAAGCAAGAGAAGAAGTTAAAAGCGAGATTAACTTAAAAGTGGATATCCGGATCCCAGAGGATTATCTTCCCCAGATAAACCTGAGGCTTAACCTTTATAAACAGATTTCTTCTGTGGAGGATTTAAGTGAAATTGAAAAAATAAAAGAAGAGATAGAAGATAGATACGGTCCTCTTCCCTCAAGTGTAGCAAATCTGCTTCGCTACGGCATAATCAAACATTTGGCTCAGAAGATAAAGATCAATGCTATCGACCGCATAGGGAAAAAAATAATATTCAAAATTTTCCCTTCATCATCTGTAGACTTAGCTCGACTGGCCAAGCTCATGGAAAGATATTCAGGGACAATCACTCCTCAGGGTGTTATGAGCCTATCCATTCTTGCCCGGAAAGAGACCGAAATTATGGATGAAACAATATCCATCTTGAAGGAGTTATCTTTATATAATATAATAAATTAAATTTAAAGAATATGAAATTGCTCAAGTTGAAACATAAATTATTTTTCGTTTTCCTAACAGGAGTTTTCATTTTTCTTTTCGCGAATTGTGGAGAAATGAATGAACAGGAAAGTTCCTCCGGCGTTGGCCTTGATGACGCTAAAAAAAAGAATTATATCATCATTGAAATTGAGGATTCTGCATATCTCAATTCTGACTTTGAAAAGTATGTTCGCGGGACTTTCGGAAATGACCAGAAGGCATTGACTCCTGTTTCTCTAAGTCGCCTCCTTGATAAGTTTAACGAGGAGAAACTTGTTTTGCAATCAGCCAGTAGTCAGAAGATATCTATGAGCTGGGAGGAGAAACAAGAGTATTTGGCAAAGTTGTCGAGCGAGCTTAAATCTGAAGGCAGCAACACCTCTGTAGAAGAAATGGATACTGAGATTTTGTTTGATAGGTTATTGATAGAAAAATACACTTATGTACTTGTGAAGGACATCGAAGTCAAAGAGGAGGAAACAAAGGAGTATTATAATCTTCATAAAAGGGAATTTTTACGACCCCAGAGGATTGAGGCAAGCCAAATACTGTTGGAAACTGAGGATCAGGCGATTGAAATCATGGAAAGAATGAAGAATGTTTCTGAGGAAGATTTCAGAAGGATTGCCGAAGCAGAATCCATTGGTTTGGAAGCTGTTAAAGGAGGGAAGATGGGTGTGTTTGAAATGGGCCAGCTTCCCTTTGAAATGGAACAAGTGCTATTTTCCCTAGAAGAAGGAGAGTTAAGCCCTGTGGTGGAGTCTTCTTACGGGTATCACATTTTCAGAGTGGATAGAAGATTTGAGCCGGAGTTGATTTCTGAAGAAGATGCTTTGCCAGGCATAAAAGAAAAAATCTTGGATATGAAAATCAGCTATAGAATTTCTTCACACATGGAGTATTTGAAAAATGATATAGAATGGACGTTCTATCCCATGAATCTAACTTTCCCCTATCAAAAGGATAACATATGAAGAAAAGGAGTGCGACTCTAGTTTTTTTCTTAGTATTTTCTGGGGCAGTGTTTCTTTTCGGCCAAGATATCATCGAAGAAATTGTAGCCATCGTAAACGACGACATTATTACCCTCTCTCAATTTAGAGCAGAGCACGAAG
>JAUWJP010000002.1 GCA_030607635.1 Candidatus Aminicenantota bacterium | reverse complement strand
CGATCTTCATCCCGGTTATAAAGCGGTTCTTAAGAAAGCGATTGTGGAGACAAGGAAAGTTTTAAAGGATATTCGTGGTCTCCTTGATAAGAACATAATTTATCTGAATAGAACAAGAGATGTAGCAGTTGTTTCTCCGGAAACAGCCATTTCCTATGGGTGGACTGGCCCCTGCCTTCGCTCCACAGGCGTTAATTATGATGTCCGCAAAGCTTCCCCTTATGCGGTTTATGACCAATTGGATTTTGAGGTTCCTTTGGGCGAGAGAGGAGATAACTTTGACAGATATATGGTTCGGATGAAAGAGATGGAACAGAGCCTCCGGATCATTGAGCAAGCCATGGAAAAAATACCAAGGCCATCTCCATCCAAGCTTATGGTTGAGGCCCTCGAACCAGCCGAGGCAATCAAGGCCTCAAGAACAAAAAAAGTTGAGAAAGAAATCAAACTTTCTCCCAATTTAGAAGGTTCAGAAAGGAGGAAATACCTGGATATTCTCGGCACAGATAAAAAATATGTCGTCCCTCCCAAAGAGGATACATACACTTCGATCGAAGGGATTATTAAACACTTCAAATTTTTCATGAGGGATCACGGCATAAGACCTCCCAAAGGGGAAGTTTATTTTTCTGTGGAAGGTGGAAACGGTGAGCTTGGCTATTACATTGTTTCAGACGGTACTGACAGGCCGTATCGCCTTCATCTGAGAGCCCCTTGTTTTCACATCGTTTCTGCCCTGGAAGAAATGATCCAGGGGTGCTATATAGCCGATGTTATTCCTACTTTTGGCTCGACGAATATGATAGGGGGAGAGTTAGATAGATGAGCCCAGAATTCTCAGAGAAGACAAAGAAGAAAATCGAGGAAATTGTTGCCCGCTACCCTCAAAAAGAAGCTGCTATTCTTCCAGTATTGCATATAACCCAACAAGAATTCGGCTCTATTTCTGCTGAGGAAGAAAAGCTGGTAGCTCGAATTTTAGGAATAAAACCTATCAGGGTGAGAGAACTCGTGACTTTTTACACCATGTTCTCCAGGAAATCTTTAGGAAAATATCACATTCAAGTCTGTTCCAACCTGAGCTGTTCTCTTCTAGGAGCAGGTAATTTCGTTGATTATTTAGTAGAGAAATTAGGGATTGAGCCTGGAGAGACAACGCCCGACAAAAAATTCACTCTATCGACGGTTGAGTGTTTAGGTGCCTGTGAGCGGGCTCCCTGTATGATGATAAATTTTAATTATTACGGTGACATGAATCCAAAAAAAGTTGATGAAATTTTGGATGGTTTGAAATAGAAAAATGAAGGAAAAGGTTTTAACAGAACATTTTGGGCTTGAAAATCTGTACAAAATAGATGTGTATCAAAAACAGGGAGGGTATCGAGCTGCGGAGAAAGCGCTAAAGAAAATGAAACCGGAAGAAATTCTGGAAGAAGTGAAAAAGGCTAATTTGAGAGGAAGGGGCGGCGCAGGTTTTCCGGCTGGAATAAAGTGGAGTTTTGTTCCTGACACCGATAAGCCAAAATACCTATGTGTTAATGCTGATGAGGGAGAACCGGGAACTTTTAAAGATCGCTACATCATGAGCCATAATCCCCATATGCTGCTCGAAGGGATTATCATCACCGCTTTCTGTGTGGGTATCTCTGTTGCTTTTATCTATATTAGGGGCGAATATGAAGCCATAGCCTTGAGACTTGAACAGGCTATCTCAGAAGCATACGAGAAAGGATTTTTAGGAAAAAACATTCTGGAGAGTGGTTTTGACCTGGATGTTTTTGTGCACCGCGGTGCTGGGGCCTATATCTGCGGTGAGGAAACTGCGCTTCTGGAATCGCTCGAAGGCAAACGGGGAAATCCCAGGCTGAAGCCTCCTTTTCCTGCCTCTGTAGGCCTTTTTCAATGTCCAACCGTTATAAATAATGTCGAAACCATCTTCAACATCTCTCATATCATACTTAATGGTGCGGAATGGTTTATCAAACAAGGGCTTCCAAAAGATGGAGGAACCAGAATTTTTGGCGTAAGCGGCATGGTCAAGAATCCAGGAATCTACGAACTGCCTCTCGGAACCAGCTTGAAAGATATCATTTTCAAACATGCCGGAGGAATGAAGGAAGGTAAAAAATTGAAGGCTGTTATTCCGGGGGGAATGTCAGCACCTATTTTGACAGCAGATGAAATAAACATAAAGATGGATTTTGACTCCCTGGTCGAGGCAAATTCTATGCTCGGCTCTGCCGCCATCATCGTCATCGACGAGAAGACCTCTATTCTTGATGTCCTAAAGGTTGTCACAAAATTTTATTCCCATGAGTCATGCGGCCAGTGCACGCCCTGCCGGATCGGAAATTCATGGATAAATAAAATCGTCATACGTATAGCAGAAGGAAAAGGAAAAAAAGAGGACATCGATAGCATTTTACGGTTGGCTTCGAATATCGAAGGGAACACTCTTTGCCCCTTAGGAGATGCTGCAGCCCTGCCTATCCTTTCCATCACCAAGAAGTTCAGGAAGGAACTTGAATCTTATGTATAGGATTAAATGCAGGAGAGAGCGAACGAGATGATAAAGATTTTCATAGATGAAAAGCCCGTAGATGCGGAGGAAGGCACGACTGTGTTGAAAGCCGCAGAGCGAGCGGGGATTCACATTCCTCATCTATGTTATCATCCTGCTTTTCCGCCAGAGGGAAGCTGCCGTATGTGTCTTGTCGAAATTGAGGGCTTTCCCAAGCTTGAGCTCTCTTGCTCGACCGTGGTGAAGGAAGAGATGAAAATCTCGACAAAAAGCGAAAGGGTCGTTGAAGCCAGAAAAGCGGTGTTAGAGTTTCTGCTGGCAGAACACCCGCTTGATTGTCCCATCTGTGATAAAGCTGGAGACTGTAAACTCCAGGATTATTACTACGAATACGGACTTTTTGAAAGCCAGTTTAAAGAGACGAAAGAAAAAAGAGAGAAAAAATTAAAGATCGGAAAGAGCCTCATTCTTGATCAAGAAAGATGTATTCTCTGCACTCGTTGCGTCCGGTTTCTAAAAGAAGTGACCAAAACGCAGGACCTTGGCGTATTTCACCGCGGAGTCCATTCAAGTGTTAATATTTATGAAGGGACTTCTGTTGAAAATAATTATTCAGGCAATTTAGCTGAGATCTGTCCGGTGGGCGCCATCACCGATGAGGACTTCAGGTTTCAGACGCGCAGTTGGTTTTTAAAAGAAGGAGAGTCCATCTGCCCCCTCTGCAGTCGTGGCTGTAACATTCTGATCGAATATCACCCTGGTTTTTCCCGTTTCGAGCTGCCAAATAGAGTCTACAGGATTAAAGCCAGAGAAAATCCTGAGGTCAACGGTTTCTGGATCTGTGACCGCGGACGATACGGCTATTCATACCTTGATGAGGGCAGAGCTGATAAAATTATCTTGAATAAGATAGAAGGGGAGAATGTGCTTACATGGGAAAATATCTCCGAGTACCTAGGAGAAAAAATAAATAGCATGTCCTCCGCAAAAAAGACCTCGGGGATTGCTTTAATTCTTCATACCTGGCTTTCGAATGAAGAACTTTTTCTCCTTCATAAAATCTTTAAAAAGGACCTAAAAGTAGAAAAGATATTCTTTGCCGACCTCCCTGAGGGAGAAGCAGACGGATTTTTACTTACATCAGAACCTAGCCCTAACAGAAGAGGAGCTCAAGAAATAGGCTTTGATATCAAGGCTGTGGATTTGAGTACCTTGGCTGACGGAACGGATTTTCTCCTCGCCTTTGGTCCTTTTCTTTCTGGACTTTTCAGCCCGAAATACCTCAAAGGTGCTCTGAGTAAGATAAAAAGAAAAGTACTCTTCTCTTCTTATTCGCATGAGTTGAATTCTCTTTTCGATGTAGTCATTCCCGTAGCTTTAATTGCTGAAAAGGAAGGTTCCTTGACGAATGTGGAAGGGATAGTCCAGGGTTTTCAACCTGCTCTAGAACCGCCCGGAGAAAGTCTGCCCGAATGGAAAGTGCTTTGCGACCTGGGTAAGGAATTGGGAATGGATTCCAAGTTCTATAGTGAATTCCCGTCTCCTGAAACAATCTTAAGCGAGATGGGGGAGAAAATTCCTTTTTTCAAGAAAAAAAATGACTGAAACATTAACTGAAATGTTAGTAATATTCATCAAGATTGTCTGTGCTCTGGTCTGGTTGCTTGCGCTTACTCTCTATCTGACCTGGCTGGAGAGAAAAGAGAGCGCACTCATCCAGGATAGGCTTGGCGCGAACAGAGCCTCAATCTTTGGAATACGTATCATCGGTCTTTTCCAGCCCTTTGCCGACGCCATTAAAATGATTTTTAAGGAAGATTTTGTACCTCCCTTCTCCAGAAAATTTCTCCACACGATGGCTCCTTTCATCTCTTTCTTTTTTGTGGCTATCACGATTGCGGCAATCCCTTTTGGAGATACTCTGCGCATTGGAAACCGGACTATAAACCTCCAGATACTGGATTTTAATGTAGGGCTTTTGTTTATCCTGGCTATGTTGTCTCTGGGAATATACGGCATTATTATCAGCGGCTGGGCTTCTAATAACAAGTATACTCTCATCGGAGGACTGAGAGGAGCTGCTCAGGTTATCTCTTATGAAGTAGCCCTGGGATTATCTCTCATAGGCCTGATCATGGTCTATCCATCTTTGAGACTTTCAAGCATTGTTCTTTATCAGGGGGAGCTCCTTTTTGGCTTCCTTCCAAAATGGGGAATTTTTCTCCAACCCCTGGGATTTGGTATCTTTCTCTTTGCTGCTCTTGCTGAGACAAAAAGAGTTCCCTTTGATCTTCCAGAAGGGGAATCTGAAATCATAGGATTTTTCACAGAGTACAGCGGGCTTAAATGGGGCCTTTTCATGATGACAGATTTCATGGAAGTCATCATTGTCTCGACTTTGCTCACGACTCTTTTCTTCGGAGGCTGGCAGGTTCCTTGGTTGGCTTCGGACGGATTTCACTTCCCGTGGGGAGGAGAATTGTTGCTTCCTCATGTGGTCGTTATTCTCTTGCAGGTCGCAGCTTTCAACATAAAAGTTTTCTTTTTCTGCTGGCTTCAGATTTTGATCCGCTGGACCTATCCTCGGTTTCGTTATGACCAGGTGATGGATTTAGGCTGGAAGTTGCTTGTTCCCTTAAGCTTGGTTAATATCATCGGAACAGGCATTATAATGACTATCTAAGAAGATGATAAAAGCACTGGGATATTTTATCGAGATAATCAGGGGAGGTCTGATTACAACCCGCCATTTTGTTGTGAATCTGTTCTACCACATCCTGAAAGTTCTGGGGATAAAGACGAAGAGAAAGGGATCTGTGACCATTCAGTATCCTGAACAAAAAAAAGAGATCGCTTCAAGACACCGGAGTTTGCACCGTCTTATGACCAGACCAGATGGCAAACCTCGCTGTGTGGCCTGCATGCTGTGTGTTACGGTTTGTCCTTCTGAATGCATATATGTTGAGGCAGCTGAGGATCCTGATCCTGAAATCCAGAAATATCCCGCCAAGTTTATCATCGATTTAGGCCGATGTTGCTTCTGCGGGTTTTGTGTTGAAGCTTGTCCGGAAGATGCCATCCGTATGGATACTGGGAATGTCGAGTTTGCCCAGTACAGCCAACAGGATTTGATCTATGATCTGGATAAGCTCATCGGATGACAATCGACCGGATTTCCTTAGGTCAGTTCGAAATATACGGCTTGAGAGACGGCTTTTTTTTCCTAGATGGGGGGGCTATGTTCGGGGTCGTTCCCAAAACTCTCTGGGAAAAGAAATTTCCTGCTGATGAAAAGAACAGGATTAAACTGGCCTTAAATTCTATCCTGATAAAAACGGCAAAAGAGTTAATCCTGGTTGAAACAGGAATAGGCGGTGATCTAGACCCGAAATTTTATGACTATTACTCTGTGGAGAGAAAACCTGGACTGGTGCTTTCTCTTGAGAAACTGGGATATCAGGTTGAAGATATCGATCTTGTCGTAAACACCCATCTTCACTTTGATCATTGTGGAGGCAACACCTCAAAAAACGAAAAAGGGGAAGATGCCCCAACATTCCCCGAAGCAAGATATATAATTCAGAAGGGAGAATGGGAGTACGCTCTTCATCCCAGCGAGAGGGATAAAGCCAGCTATTTAGAACAAAATTTCCTGCCTCTGGAGAAACACGGGCTTCTTCAGCTTGTGGACGGAAGCAAGGAAATCTCAGAGGGAGTTGAGGTCATTGTTGTACCTGGACACACTTCCCGTCATCAGTGTCTGAAGATCAGCACTGGAGGAAAGGTATGTTTCTTCCTGGGAGATTTGGTTCCGACTTCAGCTCATGTAGGGTTGTCTTACATCATGAGCTATGATCTTTTTCCCCAGCAGACATTGGAGAATAAGAGGGAATACTTCGAGCAGGCTATCGAAGAAGACTGGATACTTGCATTTAATCATGATCCAGAGCACTTTTTTGGCAAGGTCAAAAAAGTAAACAACAAATATACATTTGAGCCTCTCCTGTAGGGGCTTGATTCATCAAGCCCACCTTTTGTCGATCGATCAAATTTAAAGGGAACGTCCCTCAGTACCAAGTAATCAATGTTCGGTGTTTGACAATTGATATCGGAGAATTGATAATTATTAAAAGAAAGAAATGAGTCTAAAAAAATACAAGAAGAAAAGAGATTTTAAGAAGACCTCAGAGCCTGGAGAAACAAAAACAAAAAAGAAATCAGAAGGGCTAATTTATGTTATCCAGGAGCACGATGCCTCTCATCTCCATTTTGATTTACGCTTAGAGGAAGACGGTGTACTTAGGAGCTGGGCAATTCCCAAATCGCCTCCTCAGGAAGAAGGAATAAGAAGGCTGGCTGTCGAGACAGAAGACCATCCTTTAGGCTATGAAGATTTTGAAGGCATAATTCCCAAAGGTGAGTATGGAGCAGGAAAAGTCAAGATTTGGGACAGAGGCGATTATATTCCTCTTGAGACAACTGTGTCAAAGAGAATTATAGATATAAACGGCAAAAAAATGCGTGGAAAATATTGTTTAATAAAGCTAAAGCCTAAAGATCCAAAAGATAGAAATTGGCTTTTTTTTAGACTTAAAAAAATTAATGGAAAGGATGAAAAATGAAGGAAGACACTGAGAAAATACCATGTCATGTTTGTAAAAAAATAATCCCAAAAGCAGCTGCCCTCCACTCAGAAGGTCAGGAATATGTCGTCCATTTTTGCAGCGTTGAATGTATGGATTATTGGAAAAAAGATAAGGAGAGTAAAAAGAAAAAAGAATAAATAGACTGCTTGGCTGTATTGTCCCTTGAACACAATTCTTAATAAACGGATAATAAAGATAACAATTTCATAACTGAGAAGTCTCTCGCAACGAGAGCTTCTAACTGAATCTTAAAAGGAGGGATCATGGGCGAGGAAATGAATCCGGAAGAAATGAAAGAGATGGAGCAGAAAGTCATTGGAATGTGCATCTGCCGAAGCTGTCCGACCTATGTTCAAGGAGCTGATCCTATAGGATATTGTTTTCCGACAATCGGCAAGGATGTAAAGATCGTTGAAGAAGATCAGTGTATTTGCCTTTCATGTCCTGTTTTTGCCCAACAGTCGCTAACAAAGACATTTTTCTGCACACGCGGCTCTGAAAAGGAGCAAAAAGGGGGCGTATAAAAGAAAATTCTGATTTCTTTTTGTTTAGTTTGATTGTCATAAAAATCTAAGCTTCAAAATCTAAATCCCTTCTCTAAAGAAAATATAAAATTCTTTTAAATCCTTATTTCTAAGTATAAAGACATTATTTCTAGATTTTTGAACCATTAGAGTTTGAGATTCGTATATATCTATAGAAATGAAGAGTAAAGGAGGAGTCTATGTTTAAGAAGATATTAATACCGATAATCATCTTATTGATCATTGCTGCCTTTATTTTCCTTAAAGCGAAAAATTCCTCTGGTGGAAAAAATGACGGAATAAAAATGATAAAAGTCCAGAGAGGGGATATAGTTGAGAAGGCCTTGGCTATTGGTCACATCGAACCCAAGAAAGAAATAGCCGTGAAGTCAAGAATATCAGGGATAGTCAAAAAGGTCTTTGTTGAAGTGGGAGATGAGGTAAAGACAGGAGAGCCTTTATTGGAAATCAGCCCTAATCCTACTCCTCTTGAGTTTGTAGAAGCCAAAAGGAATGTGGAGATAGCTGTGGTCAACCTTGAGAGAGCCTCAAATGAATATAGTCGTGTGCAAAAGTTATTAAAGGAGAATTTGGTTTCGCAAAAAGAATTTGATACGGCTGAGCATGAGTACAAACAACTTCAGTTGAGACTATATCTAGCTCAGGAAAGACTGGCCTTAATCGATAAAGGGAGCACGAAAGTTGCTGATCGACAGATTGATACAGTCATAAAATCCGCGGTCGTAGGAACAATTCTGGAACGAAATGTGAATGAAGGAGATCCTGTTGTCCCCTTGACTTCTTATCAAGAAGGCACAGAGCTCCTTACCCTGGCAGATATGAACAGCCTGATTTTTAAGGGTACTGTAGACGAGATTGACGTAGGAAAGCTTGATGTGGGAATGATGGCTGAACTCAAGATAGGGGCTATTCCGGACGAGAAGATAATAGGAAGACTGTCCAGGATTTCGCCCAAAGCTAAACAACAGGAGAATACGACTCTTTTTGATGTAGAGATTGAGATAACTCAAAGAGGAAATAAAGTAATAAGGGCTGGCTATTCAGCCAATGCCGACTTGGTCATCAATAAAACAGAGAATACTCTCGTCATACCCGAAAGGCTTGTAGAGTTTAAGGAAGACAAAACTTTTGTCGAAATAAAGGACGAAAAAGGCGATATAGTGAAGAAAGAAGTGAAAACAGGATTGAGTGATGGGATTAATGTTGAAATTCAAGATGGTTTGGACGAAGGAGAAGAAGTTGTCGAGAGACCTCCCAAAGATATAACGTAATCTGGTTTAAAAAGAGGATTTAGCTCGTGAAATTGTTCATGTTTTTACCCCAGTTCCTGCGCGATATGCGTTCGCAGAAAATGAGGACTTTTCTGACCATATTTGGAATCATCTGGGGGACTATATCTGTTGTCCTTCTTCTGGGATTTGGTGTAGGCCTTGAGCAGCGGCTGTACAAGAATATGCATGGTTTGGGAGAGGGGATTATAATTCTCTGGCCGGGAAGAACAAGCATGGCTTACGAAGGATTGGGTAAGGGACGGCCGCTTCGATTCTTAGAAGAAGATGCCTTTCTGCTGGAACGTGAAATCCTTCAAATCAAATACTCCTGTCCTGAATACTCCAAGTGGGACGTCAAGCTAAAGTATAAAAAGAACACATATTCATCCCTTGTTAGAGGCATTTATCCTTTCTACTCAGATATGAGAAATGTCATTCCTGAAAGGAATGGCAGATTTATCAACCGCATAGATATAGAGCAGAAAAGACGAGTGATTTTTATTGGTTTTAGCATAAAAGAGGAGCTTTTTAAGGATGAGCCGGCTGTAGGGAAATATATCTCTGTCAACAGCGTTCCTTTTCAAGTCGTAGGTGTGTTGATCGAAAAAACTCAGAATTCAACCTACGGAAATCGTGACGAGTTTACGACATTTATTTCTGCGACAACTTTTTCTTCTCTTTTTGGCTACAAGTATATCAACAACATGGTTATCCAGGCCCATGATCCTTTCCAGAATGAATTCATCCAGGAAAGAATCCTTCAAGTCCTCGGCAAGAAATACAGGTTTAGTCCTAAAGATACAGAAGCTCTGTTAGTCTGGGATACGATGGAAAATGAGAAAACCACAAAAGCCATCATGATTGGCTTTAACACATTCATGGGAATTGTAGGGGCATTTACTCTGATAGTGGGAGGGATCGGAGTTTCTAATATCATGAATGCGGTCGTTGAAGAGAGAACAAAAGAGATCGGCCTTAAGATGGCCTTAGGAGCTAAGAAAAGATTCGTCCTCGGCCAATTTTTGTTTGAGACTCTTCTAATCACGCTGGTGGGAGGAGCCATAGGACTGGCATTTTCCTACGGGATAATTTCTGCATTCCCTACAACAAGTATTGAAGAATATATCGGAAAGCCGACTTTATCTTTTGGAGTAGGGCTTGTGACTGTTGCTCTTTTGGGATTGATCGGGTTTATTTCGGGGCTTGGTCCTGCCCGCCGTGCTGCAAACCTCCATCCGGTCGATGCTCTTAGACAATAGAGGAAAGAAATGAAAATCCTGTATCTTTTTCGATTGTTCTACAGGGAATTAAAAACGCAGGAAAAGAGAATCACGCTTACAATCGTGGCACTGGCCTGGGGGACTTTTTCTATAGTTGTTCTACTCTCCTTTGGTGAAGGACTGAACAGGCAGATGATGAAATCTTTGCACGGCCTTGGAGAGGGAATTTGTATTGTCTATGGCGGCCAGACATCGAAACCATACAAAGGTCTGGGAAAAGGCCGGGTAATCCGGCTCCAAGAGGATGACGTGGAGCTGCTTAAAAGAAGGATTTCAGGCATAGGACTCATCAGCCCCGAGAATGACCGGTACAGGAATAATATGACCTACGGGCGCAAGAGCCTTTCAGAAAGAGTGATTGGAGTTTACCCTCCTTTCGAGGATTTGAGGGGTTATTTTCCCCAGAGAAACGGCCGATTCATAAACGACCTGGATATTAAAAACAAGAAAAGAGTTGTCTTCCTGGGTACAGAACTGAAGAAAAGACTTTTTGGAGAAGAGGAAGCGGTCGGGAAGAGGATTTTGATAAACCGTATTCCGTTTTTAGTCATCGGAGTCATGATGGAAAAAATGCAGAACAGTATGTACAGCGGCCCTGATGTTGATAAGGCTGCCATTCCTTTCTCAACTTTCCAGACAATTTACGGAGATAAATACTTGAACCGGTTGATCTATAAGCCAAAGGATATATCCCAGTCCGAAATTGTAAAAAATGATGTCTATAAGTTATTATCGCAAAAGTATAAGTTCGATCCCACCGATAAACAAGCGCTTAATTTCTGGGACATGATTGAAGAAGAAAAGATAATGAGAAATATTTTTTTAGGAATTGAAATCTTCATGGGTATAATCGGCGGCTTGACCTTGGTTGTTGCTGGAGTTGGTGTGGCCAATATCATGTATGTCTCTGGAAAAAGAAGGACAAAGGAGATAGGGATTAAGATGGCGTTGGGAGCAAAGAAGAGGCATGTTCTTCTCCAATTTATTTCAGAGGCCCTTATTATTGCCATCATAGGAGGAACAGCTGGGCTGCTGCTTTCATTCATTGTAGTTGAATTATTTAAGGTCCTGCCTTTAGAGGGCGACGCCGCGGATATACTGGCCCATCCAGTTATGTCTTTGAAAATAATGCTCTTGACTGCCATAATTTTAGGAGTAGTTGGCTTTTTAGCAGGTGTATTTCCGGCCCGCAGAGCGGCCTCATCAAATCCTGTGGAAGCCCTCAGGTATGAATAAGAAGGAGATTAGAAATGATAAAGATGAAAAAAATCAATAAAATATACGGAACTGGTGCTAGTAAGGTAGAGGCTTTAAAGAATATCGACTTAGAAGTAAAAGAAAATGAATTCGTTGGTTTGATAGGGCCCTCGGGCTCTGGTAAGTCCACTTTGATGAACATCATAGGATGTCTGGATGTTCCAAGTTCAGGAGAGTACTATTTTGGGGGAGAGAGTGTTGAGAATTTTAACCATAACCAATTAGCTGAAATCAGGAACGAAAAGATTGGCTTTGTCTTTCAAAATTTCAACCTTCTGCCCTATGCGACTGCCTATGAGAATGTTGAGATACCAATGATATTCATGGGAGTAAAAGCCAAAAAGAGAAAATCTATGGCTCTGGAACTTTTAGACAGTGTAGGACTTGCAGCTAGGGCCACCCATAAACCAGGTGAGCTTTCTGGAGGAGAGATGCAGAGAGTGGCTTTAGCTCGGGCCTTGGCAAACAATCCTAGCCTGATTTTAGCTGATGAGCCCACAGGAAACCTTGATACCAAATCTGGGGATGAGATCCTGGCTATTTTTGAAAATCTCTGGAAGCAGGGACATACCCTTGTTGTCATAACCCATAATCCAAATATTTCAGCACGAGCCCAGAGGATTGTAAAACTGATAGATGGAACAATCGAAAACAACGGGAAGTGAACTTTATTAGATTTTAGTTCTCCCTTCCATTTATATCTGAAGACGAAGAACCTCTTTTTCAATTTGAATTCATAAAATATCTTAAAGAAATAGTAATATCAAAGTATGAAGAAAAGAAGATGGGTCTTTCCTCTGTAGTAGATTTGAAGAAATTGCGTTAGATTGAGTAAAGATTAGATAAGAATCGAATACAGCGGCGAAATAATAATTAGGCATTAGGGGAAGCTCTTGAAATTATTGTTGTTCTTAAAATAGAATGATATCAAATTGATAATTATTAAAAAAAATGATCGTCTCTAATATCTAATTGAAGGATAGAAAATGAAAGTAATTGATCTGGCAGATGAATACAAAGAAATATATTTTGTCTGCATTGAAGACTGGTCTGAAGGGATGAAAGAAGCCATCTCATATTCTTTTAGGCATAGTTTGCTGTGTTTATAACCAAGTGCGTCCAGAGTAAGTTAGTGACCTTTTTGACGTTTTTATAACTGTGGGTTATAAAATTAGTAATAAATTCAAAAATTTATAACTCTGAGTTATATTTAATATGTTTTAGTTAGGATGGAATATATTTAGAAAACATTAAGAGCTCTTAAATCAGGAGTCTTAGTCAGAAAAGAGGAGGAGTAAATACCGATGAGCAGTTCATATTCGTTCAGTAAAATAGGAAGCTTTGAAAAATGCAAATTACAGTATAAATACAGATACATTGATAGATTGCGTCTTAGAGTTGAGACCATAGAGGCATTCATGGGCATAATTGTCCATGAGACTTTGCAAGAGTTTTATGATCTTGTGAAAAACAAAATAATTAAGCCTAAAAAATGGCTCCTTTATAAATATGATAAATTATGGAAAAAAGACTACAATGACTCGATTAAAATTATGAAAAAAGAATTTTCTGCAGAAGACTATTATGAAAAAGGGAAAAAATGCTTGATGGATTATTATGAAGAGTATAAGCCTTTCGACCAGACAAAAATTGTGAAAACAGAAGAGTCTGTTTATTGCAAACTAAAGCAAGATTCCCATGAATACAGGTTCACTGGAATACTCGACCGTCTAGACTGGAACGATAAAGAAAAAATATTCGAAATCCATGATTACAAGACTTCTGCGACACTAATGACTCAAGAGGAGGCGGATCAGGATTTTCAACTAGCTCTTTATCAACTTGCCCTGCTTAGCAGGTGGCCGGAAGCTGAAAAGACAAAACTTATCTGGCATTTTCTTCTTTTCAATAAACAGGTCGAATCTTCGAGGACAAAAGAACAGTTAATGGAAATACAGGGTATCGCTGTAGATAAGATAAAGGCAATCGAAGCTTGTGAGGATTTTCCTCCCCAGAAGAGTGTCCTCTGTGATTGGTGTGATTTTCAGCAAATCTGCCCGCTCTGGAAGCATCCGAAGAAGATGGAAAAGCTGGACGAGAACAAATACAGAAATGATTCCGGAGTGAAATTAGTAACAAGCTACTCAGAGTTAGAAGAGGAAAAAAAGCAATTAAAAGCGAAAATAGCAGAAATCGAGCAGGAACAGGCAAAAATAGCAGAAGCTGCCATAGAATTTGCTGAGAGAGAAGACAGCTGGGTCATAGATGGGCCTGATAAGCAGCTGGTAGTGACAGTGAAAGAAGAACTCGGTGCGCCATCTCGAAAGGAAGATTCGGAGAAGTGGGAGGGATTACGAAATATTTTAATAGAGAGTGATAAATATGTTGATGTATCAACTGTAAATAGTAGTATGTTGAACAGGATGTTGAAAAGCTGGCCTCAAGAATTCATCGATAAAATAAAGGGCTTCCTCGGAAAAAAGACTATAAAAAAGGTGGATTTAAAGAACAAAAGGTAAGAAACAATCAGTAAAACAGATTAATACAATCTAACATGGATAAAGATAAAGATAAAAAAATGGATAAAAAAAGGAGGACTTCGAATATGCTAATCCCAACAATAGTCATGGCTGTTTTTGCCATTATTCTCCTTTACATCGGATATTCAAAAGGGCAGGGCCAGCATATCGCCGGACTAAATATTGCCCTCAAACTAACAGCGCAGATTCTTCCCTTATTGATTTTTGCCTTTATCATGGCCGGCATGATTCAGACTCTTTTGCCCCGTGAACTCATATCCAAGTGGATAGGGGAGGAGTCTGGAATACGCGGGATATTGATCGGGACTCTTGCCGGGGGCATAACTCCGGGTGGCCCTTATGTAAGTTTACCCGTTGCTGCCGGATTCCTGCGTGCTGGAGCTGGAGTAGGAACCATGGTTGCTTTTGTGACAGCCTGGTCATTATGGGCACTTACTCGTTTGCCGATGGAAATCGGGATATTAGGTTGGAAATTTACAGTTGCCCGCTTCGCCTGCACCTTTTTCTTTCCCCCGATTGCTGGCCTCCTGGCGCAGCTGTTTTTTTCAGGTTTCAAGTGAACATTCATCGTGGCATAGTCTTTAGGGAACTTTTTAAAAATTATTACGTAATTAGTTTTGAAGATTGAATTCTAATGCAGTGAAAGAAAGGACTGAAATTAAAAAATAAAAACAAGTCAAGAGATAGCAGATTAATTATAAATACAAAGGAGGAGGGAGGAAGTGAAAAAGAAAAAATCATACTTTAAATTCCTGTTTTTCATACTCACTCTATCGTTTATTGGCTCAGGTGTGCTGCCAGGCGAGGAAAGGATAAGCAACGTCCGCTATGAAATATGGATAGAGCTGGATGATCAAAACAAAATGCTCTACGGAAAAGAAAATATTACCTGGCTCAATAACACTCGAGATGATGTCCAGGATATGTGGTTTCATCTTTACTATAATGCTTTTAAAAACGAGAAAAGCACCACGATTCAGGAATCAAAGGAAGAAAGTTTTGGAGCGTTTGGCATAAAGATAAAAGAAGGAAGATGGGGTTGGGTAGATGTCACCAGTATTAAGCTGGCTGATGGCCCGGATTTAAAGCCGACTATGGAATTTATCACCCAGGACGAACCTGTCCATCCAGACGACCAGACAGTCATGCGAGTGCTTTTTCCTGAGCCCGTGAAGCCAGGCGAGGAGGTTCATCTTCAACTTGAATTTGAGTCAAAAATTCCAAGATCGATTCATCGCTCAAGCTATTACCAGAATTCCTATTTTATCGCCCAGTGGTTCCCGAAGCCCGGCGTCTACGAAGAACGAAAAGGCTGGAACTGTCATGAGTATCATCTAAGCTCTGAATTTTATGCAGATTTTGCCGAGTTCACAGTCCATATCACCGTGCCTGAAGATTTTGTGGTGGGAGCCTCAGGCAAGCAGATAAAAACTGTTCCTGATGATGAGAAAAAGACAGTAACTTATACTTATTACCAGGACAATATTCATGATTTTGCCTGGACAGCAGATCCTGATTTTATAAAAGTCGAGCGTGGTTTTGTCGCTGATGAAGAAGTAAGCCTGGAAGAATACGAGGAAGTCGCCCGTATGCTCCAGCTTCCGTTGGATGAGGTAAAACTTCCTGATGTCAAGATGATTCTTCTCATAGAGCCCGAACATAAATCACAGATCGACCGCCATTTTAAAGCCTTGAGGATGGCCATAAAGTATTACGGGCTCTGGTATGGTCCTTATCCTTATGAAACCGTGACCATGGTTGACCCTCCCTTCAGGACTCGCAGCGGAGGAATGGAATATCCGACCCTTTTCACTGCCGGGACACGTATCTTAACAAGCAAAAAGGTGCTTTCTCCTGAAGGAGTCATTATCCATGAATTCGGACACGGATACTGGTACGGGTTATGTGCGAATAATGAATTCGAGGAAGCATGGCTTGATGAAGGGATCAACACTTATTCTGAAGGAAAAGTTACAGCTAAAGCTTACGGACCGGGTGCCATGCCAATGTCGTTTCGAAGGATTCCTCTTTCCTGGTTTTGTAATCTTCCTGAATATTACAACTATGAATTAGAGAGGGCTGCAGCAATAAATGTTGTGGAGCTTGATCCGATTACGACTGTTTCCTGGAAATTTTATGACAGAGGGAGTTATGGATTAAATGTCTACATGCGCGCCTCAACCTGTTTATACACTCTGGAAGGATTGGTTGGAGAAGAGATGATGCTGCGAATCCTGCGAACATTCCAGATGCGTTTCCGCTACAAGCATCCCCAGACCCAGGATTTTATTGATGTCGTTAATGAAGTAACAGGAAAAGATCTGAGCTGGTTTTTTGAAGAATTGTTTTTTGGTACTTTAAACTTTGATTATGGAATATCTTCAGTCGCATCTAAAGAGAAAAAAAAGTATGTTCGTGGGGTTTTTGATGTCGATGGCACAAAAGAAGAGATTACTTCAAAGAGAATAAAAAAAATGGAGAAAGAAGATAAAAAATCCGACGACAAAAAGTTTTACATCACAGAGGTAAAAGTCAGGCGGTTTGGTGAAGCCCGGGTGCAGGGCGATGCAGTTATGAAACTTAAAGTCGTTTTTGAAGATGGCTCAGAAGAAGTAATAAACTGGAGAGGACAAGAAAGATGGAAAAAGTTCACTTTTGAAAAGCCGGTAAAAGCCAAGTATGCTCAGATCGATCCAGATAATATCTGGCTTATTGATTCCAACCTAACCAATAATAGTCTCAAGAGGAAGCCGTCTCGAAAGGGTATTTTTAAGGTGGCGACTGAACTTCTCTTCCTGATACAGAATTACCTTCAATGTGCCGTGTCCCTAATCTGAAAGGAAAGGAGAAGGAAATGAAAATTCTTAATACATTCGAAAAGGGATTTCAAACCACCAATCAAAGATTAAAAATGGTGGTTTATCTATGGCTCATAAATTTTATATATTCAGTACTGATTGTCACTCCTGTTTATTTTTTGATAAAAAAAGATTTATCCGGTTCGCTCATGGCTGACCAGATAATAAAAGGGACGGGCTTACTATGGCTGGGTGATATCATCTATAAATATCAAGATTTATTTCCAGCCCTGGTGGGATGGTTTCTTGTCCCGGGAATTTTCTTCATGCTGCTCTATGTTTTCCTGTATGGAGGCATAATCGGCAGGATTGCTGCCCAGGATGAGAAAATGAAAATGACAAGTTTTCTGGCTGATTGCAGCAAGTACTTTTTCACTTTTTTAAGGGTTTTCTTGATATCGCTCGTAGCCTATTTAGTGGTTTTTGGAGGCATTCACAGTATTATTTCTGCTTTATTTAACCTTTGGAAAAAAAGCGCCTCAACAGAATGGCCGCTTATTCTTTCATCCATTCTTGAGTTTCTGATTCTGGTTCTCCTTTTTTCGATTGTAAGGATGTTCTTTGATTATGTCAGAGTGAGCCTTGTGGTTGAGAAGAGCAAGAAGACGATAAGAGCAACGCTCCTCAATGTAACTTTTATAGGAAAACGGTTTTTTAAGGCTTGGTTTCTGTATCTTCTTGTAGGATTGATTACTGTTTTTTTTGGCGTTATTTATCTTGCTGTATACCAGCTATTACCAAAGATAGGGATTCTCCTGATTGTGGGCTTTATCTGGCAGCAGACGTATGTCCTCTCGAGAATGTGGACGAAAACATTGTTCTATTCCACAGAATATCATTTTTTCAATTTACATAAAGAATAAGTTTAGAATAATATTTATTTCAAATTTTTTTCATCCCAAAAGAAACCTTTTTGGACTATAGTGCGTCTATAAAGTTAAATGGTGCATCTTAATGATTTAGATGATATTTAAGGAGGAGTCTATGAAATCAAAGAAAGTATTTACAATCATTCCTTTTTTCGCTCTTTTTATTCTGTTCCTTTCTTCTCTTCCTCTCGCCGCTGAAGCTTCCTCTGCTTCTGGTGACATTCTTTCTGCGCTTTTCGGCCAGGAAGAAAGTGAAGAGTTCTCCAAGGTATTGCCCCTAAGATCTGATGGCACCTTTAGCCTCAAGAACGTAAACGGCTCTATCACCATCACGACCTGGAAGGAAGACAAGGTAGACATTAAAGCCCTAAAAACTACCAAGGGCGATCCTGATAAGCTGAAAGAAGTAAAAATTGAAGTAGAGGCAACCGCAAATTCTGTATCTGTAGACACAATCTTTCCCAAATGGAAAAATATTAGAGTAAGCGTAAATTATGAAGTTAAAGTTCCGCAGGGAGTAAATCTTGGTAAAGTAAAGTCAACAAACGGAAGTGTTTACATAACTGGGCCGGTCGGACATACTAACGCATCTACTACTAACGGAAGAATTGAGCTGGATGGGGCAAAAGGCACTGTATCCCTTTCCTCCACCAACGGAAGAATAGAAGCAGTGAATATTAGAGGAGAACTCGATGCAGATACGACAAACGGGACGATTGTGCTGGAGATGCTTTCTTTTGAGGACGCAATAAAAGCAAAAACCACAAATGGCAGTATTACTCTAAGGGTTGGTTCTTTAGAGAAAGTTAATGCTGATTTTAATGCCATAACAACAAACGGAAGTATATCTTTGGATTTACCTGTTACTCTTAAAAGTATGAAAAAATCAAGACGGAGTCTTGAAGGTCAGATTGGTCAAGGAGGACCTGAGATCTCGCTCAGGACAACAAACGGTTCGATTAAAATTACAAAATAAGAATTTAGTTCTACTCTTTCTTCAAAATAAGCAGAAAGCAATCATTTCATCCATCTATACCTCCTGGATTTTGAGAGAATCCTTCTGAATTGGGGCTATATATTAACAGTAGTCTTATTTTGAAGCAACTTTTCTCTAATATTGTTAGTGCACGAGTAAATGAGCGATTTGAATTTATCACAAAAAAGGGGACTGGTCCTTTTTTATACTTTTAAAAAGGGGCCTTGAATGAAGGGGGCTATCCCGGTTTTGTGTGTCCCCATTTTAAGTTTTCTTTTTGCCATAAGGATTTGAGTCCGATATAATTACGAACTACAAAAAATTAATTTGGAGGTAAAGCATGAAATTTAGAGGTTATTTTGTCGAAGACATACCTCGTCGAAAATTTCTACAGATGAGCCTTAAAGGAGGAATTGCGCTGGCAGCAACGCCCGCTCTTATGACAGAGCTTTTATCTTATAAGGGCTCAGAAAAAGCTGGAGCTAAGTTGGCGCTCGATCCTCAAATCCTGAAAAAAACCATAAAGCATGCCCTTGAAAAAGGTGGTGAATTTGCAGAGGTATACGTGGAAAATAGAATTTCTCGCAATATATTGATGGAGGAATCTAAATTCAAGAGTGGAGTTTTCGCCCTAAGTCAGGGTGCAGGTGTAAGAGTCATATCTGGAGATAAGACTGGATATGCATACACAGACGATATAACCGAGGAGAAACTCATGAATGCTGCTGAGGGCGCCTCTTTTATTGCCAGAGGGACTAAAGCAATGGGCCCTGTAGATTTAAAGAAAGTCAAAAGAAAATCTTTTATTACAGTCAAGCTTCCTCTTGAAGGAGTGGCAGATGAGAAGCGCCTCGAGATTATGAAGCGAGCTAACCAGGCCGCTTTAGATTATGACCCAAAAATTAAGATGGCTTCAATCAGCTATTATGATGAGATCAGAGGGAGAACCGTTGCCAATAGTGAAGGACTCCTATTGAGTGATGAGCTGCCGCTTCTGTTCTTTATCGTTCAAACCCTGGGCGTTGGAAAAGACACTCGCCATATGGGGCGAGAGAGGCTCAGCCGCCATTCTGGATTTGAAATGTTTGATGAAGTCAGTCCCGAAGAGGTAGCGCAAACATGTGCTCGAGAATCAATTGCCATGCTTGAGGCCAAAGATGCTCCGGCAGGAATTATGGATGTTGTCATGCAAAACGGATGGGGCGGTGTTCTTGTCCTTGAGGCTGTAGGGCATCCTCTGGAAGGAGATGGTATTGCCAGGAAGACCGGAGTTTTTACGGGCAAAATGGGACAGAAAGTGGCCAGTGATGTTTTTACCATGGTGGACGATGGAACTTTGCCCAATTTCAGAGGAACTACAAATTTCGATGATGAAGGAACCCAGATGAAGCGGAATGTCTTAATAAAAAATGGAGTCCTTGAAAAATACATGACCGATATACTTTCAGCAAAGCAGTTGAAAATGGAACGAACCGGAAATGGAAGGCGCGAAAGTTTCCGTTACATCCCGATTCCTCGAATGACCAATACTTTTATCGAAAAAGGGAAGGATAAGCCTGGAGATATTCTTGCCTCCACCAAGAAAGGTTTGTATGTCCAGAGCCTTAGCGGAGGAAGTGTTAATCCCATAACAGGGATGTTCAATTTTACCTGCCGCGAGGCTTACTTGATTGAAGACGGGAAGAAGACGATTCCTGTCAAGGGAGCAACTCTTATCGGAAGCTGCCAGGATGTCATCGTAAACGTAGATGCGGTCGGGGATAATCTTGCTTTTGGTCCAGGAATTTGTGGTAAAGGACAGGTAGCCGAGGTATCGGCCGGACAGCCCACTGTGAGGATTCGTGGCATAACCGTGGGCGGCAGCAGAGCAAAAAGATGAATAAATCGAGAGAAAGGAGATAATCATGGACTATAAAGGATTATCAGAACAACTTGTTAAGAAATGTTTGAGGCTGGGCGCCGATGAAGCCGAGGTTTACGTAGAATCAGGACGTAACCTCAACATCAGAGTGCGCAACGGGGAAGTAGAAACAGTTCAGGAGGCAGGATCTCACGGCGTCGGTTTCAGAGTCTTTGTCCAAAAAAGGATGGCTTTTTCAAGCTGCAATGATTTTTCAGATAAAGCCCTGGAGAATTCTATAGAAAGTGCAGTCAGGTTTGCTAAGAACACGACTCCTGATGAGAATAATGTGCTTCCTGATGATAAAGGGATAACAAAAGTTGGAATGCTCTGCGATTCCCAGATAAATCAGATCCCTAAGAAGAAGAAAATAGAACTGGCGAAAAAAGTAGAGAAGCTAGCTATGAAAGACAGCCGGATCACTAAGAGCAGCGGTGCCAGCTACTCAGAAGGAGAGGAGGAGATTTTCCTGGCTAACTCGAACGGGTTGAGTAAGAGTTCAAAAGTTTCGGCTTGTTCTTATGGTGTTTATGTTGTGGCGGAGAAAGGAGAGCAGAGATCTTCAGGAGGGGAGTACTGTTCGAGGCGGTTTTTCGCTGATTTGAAGCCACCGGAGGAAATCGCAGAAAAGGCAGCAAAAGAGGCTTATGAAATGCTCGATCCTCAAATGATCAAGACGCAAAAAGCTGCGGTTATTTTTGATCCTGATGTGGCAAGGGCAATTTTAGGCGGAATTTTAGCTGCTATAAACGGTGAACGTGTTCTTCAAGGGAGAAGTTTTCTGGCAAAAAAGTTGAACCAGAAGATTGCCTCAGAATTGATAACGATAATCGATGATGGCACCAGGCCAAAAGGATTGGGCAGTAAGCCCTTTGATGGAGAAGGGGTCCCGACTCAAAAAAGGATAATTGTCGAGCAAGGCATCCTTAGGGGTTTTATGTATAACACCATCGTTGCTAAAAGAGCAGGCGTGAAGAGCACTGGAAATGCCTCAAGACGCGATTTTACAAGTCTACCGGGCATTAGTGCCCATAATTTTTACATGGGAGCAGGAAAGAACTCTTGCGATGAAATTATCAAGAAGACAGAAAAAGGGCTTTTGCTTAAGGGTGTTACCGGTTACGGCATAGCGGCGGTCAGCGGAAATTTCAGCGGAGGAGCTTCTGGTTTTTGGGTAGAAAACGGGAAGATAGCCTTCCCGGTGAGAGGTTTGACCATAGCCGGCTCCGCGTTTGAAATGCTTAATAATATCGACATGGTTGGAGATGACCTTGACCTAACTCGAAGCTTCACAGCCCCCACATTCCGCATCAAGTCAATGCAAATCGGAGGCAAAGAACAGGGGAAAGGCTACGTTTTCTTTTTTATATATTCCAGCGAAAGGAAATTTTTAGCAATAAAATATTATCTCCTGGAGCTGTAAACAGGTCTCCCATATCACGTCTGAAATTGAAATCTCCGGGATTTGCCTCGTCCGCGCGATTCTGTGTCCAGACAAAATAGAGTATAGAACCAGGCAAATACTCCCACCTCAGAACAATGGTGCCCCGGAGGGATTTGAAGTTAAAATCTGGATTCTCAAAAGAAAAAACTGGTGCTGGTCCAGTCCCATCAGGATCAACTGAATATTCTTCATCGGAATCGGAATAAGAGATCGTGGATCCGTCTTTGCCAAAGACATTGTACTCATATTTTTTTGGACCGGCGAGTTCTTTGAATTGGCTATACTTTCCTACTGCCAAAAGAGGCTGGAGATAGAGCTGCAAGCTCAACCTGGGATTGAAAGTCCAGTCCAACCTGATGTTGCTTGATAGCATTCTCTGAAAATAGTCGCCAAAAACGTATCGACTTCCAAATGTTTCAGTCATCAACGGATCATCCACGCTCGTTACCCATTGGATACTCGATTTTTTAACATAATACTCCGGGCCAAAAGAGAAGCTGATGTTGGTCCTTGGCTTCCAGCGCAGAGAGACACTGTTGTCCCAGCTGTAGCCATCAGTGGGCCTTGAATAGTGATTTCCGTACGCTGAAATGACTATCGGTTTACGGCTGTCGGTACTGAGGCTGAGGTCAATCTGATAACCGGATGGAAGGAGGGCTAGGGGTCCTCCTCTTGTTAAATTGTTGCTGATGGTTTGGGGATTATAAGCAAGCATCGTGTTAAATTCCCAGTAGTTTAGAAATTGGCCTTCAGCTACAACCAGAAATCCATCCCAGGTTTTATTGCCGCCGAAGTCATAATTTCGGAAAGGACCCCCAAAAATGTACCAGTTGCGGAAGATTTTTCCAGGGTGGGGCCAACGATAGCCGAGTAGAATATGGGTATTGATCTTGTCAGACATTCCGTGTTGGAATCCTACATCATTTGGATTAAAACCTGGAGACAGCGTGCCAAAAGCCGCGTTAAAAAGAAAATTACCCTTTTCCTTGTGTACAAAAAAACGTCCACCCCAGCCGGAGAGAGAAGTTGCCTCTTCGTTCACCTCAACATGGGTAGCATCCGGCCGCTGGTAATAATGAAGAGAAGATTGTTGTAACTCCAGAATTGCTGTTTGGCTTCCTTCGACCCGGGTACCTCCAATCCATCCGCCGGTAACCCAGGTTTTGTCTTTATCAAGAAACGTCCAGCCATCAATGGCTAGAGAGAAAGCATTTTTATTTAAAATGCCCTCAAGGTTTTCATTTCTTAAATCTCGAACAACAGATGTGGCAATAAAGCCAAGCCCTTGTTTTCCCTCATTAAACTCTCTCAGAGTCCTGAGCACTCCATAATAAGAAAAAGGTTCCACTTCTTCTTTAAATCGTTGTCCGCCAGAATCAATCTTCGCATATTCCCTGGCTGTCAAGGCATTGATGAATCCTATGTTCCAACCTTTTCCCACTTTACCTGTGAGTTTAAAAGCACCTAATATTGTCGACCTGTCAGGAAAATTCACATGGCCGTCCTGTTCGACATCGCCCTGGGGAGCCCTGCCAATCCGGCGGCTGTAGAAGACACAACGCATGCTCGAGCTTAAACTGGCATTGCTGGTCGCTCCTCCTTGGCCAAACTGATCGAAGATATTTGAGCCTTCGATAAAAAACGGTCTTTTTTCCGAAAAGTATGTTTCATAATCACTCAGGTTAATCACAGCCGGGTCAACCTCAACCTGCCCGAAATCAGGGTTAACGGTTGTATCCAGCATTAAATTGCTTTTTAATCCTATCTTAAGGTCGAAACCGGCATTTCCTAAATACTTCTCTCCTGTCTCGAAAGGATTACCTGACTCTTCAGGGCTGTATTGAGCCTGGGCAACAGAATAGGGAAGGAACTCGATGTGCCGGCCAGGACGAATACCCTGGATTCCCAAAAGTTTGGCAAAACGGGAGACATAGCCGCTGTCCTCTTTGGGAACCCAGACATAACTGATTTTCTCGTTTTTCCGCTTGATAACTCTACGAAAATTAACTCCCCAAACATATTCCTCTTTCTTCGGAAAACGCAGTTGATTATAAGGGATTCTGATTTCAACAGTCCAACCTTCCTCATCGATCAGAGCTTTCCATTCCCAGATGCCATCCCAGGTCGAATCATTCCATTCATCATTGTAAAGAGTCCAGTCAACGATGGAGCCGGCAGGATTTACAGCAAACTGATAACCGGAGCGCAGGTCATAATAAGGATCTACAGCAAATATAAACCAGTCAGAGTCGACAAAATCATCCCGGCGTCCCAATCGGCTGGTAATCAATTCCGGCTGCGAATCATACAGGCGGGCAGCCACATAAAGAGATTTTTCAACATACGCTACCCAGACCTTAGTTTTTTCAGTGGGCTGGGCGCCATCAGTCGGATCTG